>CAIKZJ010000132.1 GCA_903831845.1 uncultured Ignavibacteriota bacterium | reverse complement strand
GATTCTTTTCCTTTACTTCTTTGCCGTTCCTGACTGAATCTTTCACAATGTTATCCTTCACGAGAAGAACGTTCTGTTTCCCGGGAATAAGAATAACGTAAAGAGAGAAACCTTCCGATTCTATAACCGCGATTCTGTTCTTTTCGAGAAGATAAACCTTTGCGACGCGTTTTCCGTAAGACTCCTTGAGAAAGCTCATTACATTCTTGCCGGGTCTGGTATAATTATCGACGAGGAAAAGCGTTTCATGATTTTTTTCAAGGCTTACACGGAGATATTTTTTCGTATCACCCGACTGAAGTTCGAACACGACTATGTCGCGCGCGGGAGAGTGAATATCATTTATGGCATGTCCTGTTAGGACATTGTCAAGAAAGGCCGTTTCCGACCTTAATATGAAATAGTTGTTAACCAAAGCAGAACTTTTTATTTACCCCTTGCTCAGCGCTTCGGCGCCGCCTACTATTTCGAGAAGTTCTTTCGTAATCGACTCCTGCCTTGCCCTGTTGTAGCTAAGGTTCAGGAACTGAATAAGGTCATTCGCGTTATTCGAAGCCGAATCCATAGCCGTCATTCTAGCGCCCTGTTCGGAAGCGTTCGATTCAAGAAGGGCTTTCCAGAACTTTACATTCAGGTCTTTCGGTATTAATTCCTCGAGAATCGCTTTTGCGGAATGCTCGAAGATGAAATCCCTGTTGGAAAGACTCTTGTCTTCAACTGCCGTAACGGCGAAGGGAAGGAAAGTCTCCTGAGTTATATTCTGCTTTATTACGGATTTGAATTCGTTGTAAATTATTTCTATGCTGTCGGTTTCGCCCGTGAGATAGGCGTTTTTGAGATACGAGACTATCTCATTCGACTGCTGAATGTTAAGATTCGCGAAGACGTTCGGGAAATTCTTAACCACATTGTATTTCCTCTTGCTGAAGAAATCGAAACCTTTCTTGCCGATAGTGACTAAAGCCGTATCGGGTCCTGTTTCCTTCAGGAGATTGGCAGTATACTTGATTATATTTGAATTGAAAGCACCGCAAAGCCCCCTGTCGGAGGTTATAAGCACCAGCATTTTTTTCTTGACTTCCCTTTCCTTCGTGAGCTCATGCCCGGAAACGTCGGTAAGAGTAATCATCTGCGACATCAGCTTGGCAAGCTTGAACGCGTAAGGTCTCGTGGAGAGAATTCTGTCCTGTGCCTTGCGCATCTTGACGGCCGACATCATCTTCATCGCCTTGGTGATTTTCTGGATGTTCCTAACCGCGTTTATGCGTATGCGTATTTCCTTTAACGATGCCAATTATTCCTATAATCCTTTTTCTTTTAATTTTTTTGAAACCATTTCTTCAAGCACTTTGATATCGACTGTGGCCGAATTCGGCTGCGCCTGCTGGATAGCGTCGTGTATTGACGCCACTTCCTTGTTAAGATAGAGGTTGAGGCAGAAACTTAGCCTGTTCCTGTCGTTATCGACCGGAATGACATCGCTCAATTCGTCGATGCCCGAATAAAGTTTCTTTATCGGGGCGTCATCGCCCGCAAAATCAACCCCTGCTGGTTGTTTAGTAGTCATAAAATTATTTTTTTAAGGAATCCTTAAATCTCGCTGTGAATTCGTCAAGTATGCCTTTGAGTTTGGTAATCGTGTCGTTAGTAAGGTCCTTCTTTTCGCTTATGTCTTTCAGCACATCCTGATGCAGATTATCCATTTCCGAAAGGAACTCTTCTTCGTAGCGGCGAACTGCGTCGAGAGGAATCTCGTCAACATAACCGTTTGTTGCCGCGAAGATTATTATAACCTGCTTTTCAACATCCATCGGAGAATACTGTTTCTGTTTCAGTATTTCGACGAGCCTCTCGCCTCTTCTAAGCTGCTGCTGTGTAGCTTTGTCGAGGTCGGAGCCGAATCTCGCGAACGACTCAAGTTCCCTGTACTGCGCGAGGTCAAGCCTTAGCGTACCGGCAATCTTCTTCATCGCCTTGATCTGAGCGCTGCCGCCTACCCTCGATACGGAGATACCGACGTTGATAGCAGGTCTTACGCCGTTGTTGAAAAGGTTCGGTTCGAGATAAATCTGTCCGTCAGTAATAGATATAACGTTTGTCGGGATATAAGCGGAGATGTCGCCGGCTTTGGTTTCGATAACCGGAAGAGCCGTAAGGCTTCCGCCGCCGAGTTCGTCAGACAGCTTCGACGCTCTTTCGAGAAGGCGTGAATGCAGATAGAACACGTCGCCCGGATACGCTTCGCGTCCGGGAGGTCTTCTGAGAAGAAGCGAAAGTTCTCTGTATGCAGCCGCCTGTTTTGTGAGATCGTCATAAATAACTAGCGCGTGCTTTCCCCTGTCCCTGAAGAATTCACCGATAGTCGCGCCTGAATATGGCGAGATATAGAGCATCGGAGCGGGGTCTGAAGCTGTCGCGGTAACTACCGTAGTATATTCCATCGCGCCGGCGTCCTCGAGACTCTTCACGACCGAAGCGACCGTCGAGCCTTTCTGGCCGATAGCGACGTAAATGCAGTAAACATCTTTGCCTTTCTGGTTTATGATAGTATCGATTGCGACCGCCGTTTTTCCAGTCTGCCTGTCGCCGATGATGAGTTCGCGCTGGCCCCTTCCGATAGGAATCATGGCGTCGATGGCCTTAAGGCCTGTCTGCAAGGGTTCCTTAACCGGCTGTCTCTGAATAACGCCGAGAGCTTTTCTTTCAATCGGGGAAAACAATTCAGCTTTGATATCGCCTTTTCCGTCGATAGGCTGGCCGAGCGGGTTAATAACCCTTCCGAGCATTCCTTCGCCGACGGGAATGGAGATAATCTTTCCGGTTCTTTTCACCGTATCGCCTTCTTTCACGAGGTGCGATTCGCCGAAAAGCACGCATCCCACGTTATCTTCTTCAAGGTTAAGAGCAACCCCGAAGACTCCGTGAGGAAACTCGACGAGTTCGCTGGCCTGGCAGTTAGTGAGGCCGTAAACCCTCGCTACGTTATCGCCTACGGATAAAACCGTACCGACATCGTATATGTCAACTTCTTTCTCATAACCGGAAAGTTGTTTAAGTATTACCGCTGATACTTCTCCAGCTTTTATATCCATTATTTAAAAACTCCTGTTAAAATTCTTTATATAGATTTTGTTCTCAAAGACTCTTTCATCAACTCGAGCTGTCTTTTCACGCTTCCGTCGATTACCGAGTCTTTCATTCTTATCGTAAACCCGCCTATAAGCGATGAATCAACCTCGTAGACAGGTTTCGAATCCTTACCGGATATTTTATCCAGTTCTTTCTTTATCTTCGTCTTTTCCTTTTCCGGCAGTTCGACGGCCGAAGTAAAGACAGGCTTTATAACGCCTTCCTTTTCGTCAAGAATATCCAGATATCCTTCGAGCACTTCAAGAGTATGAACCTCCCTGCCGTTTCTCACAAGAAGCAGAAGCAGGTTAAGCGTAAGGTCGTTGACTTGTCCCTTAAAAAGTTT
This sequence comes from uncultured Ignavibacteriota bacterium, assembly GCA_903831845.1. Classification (GTDB taxonomy): domain Bacteria; phylum Bacteroidota; class Ignavibacteria; order Tepidaquicellales; family Tepidaquicellaceae; genus CAIKZJ01. Next base: position 7,881 of record CAIKZJ010000132.1, on the reverse strand, counting down.
TGTGAGTATCTTTTCCTTTTTAAGCTTGTCAATAATGGGGCTCCTGAACAGAAGCTGTAGTTCGCCGTTCTTCTTTATCAGGTCAATAAGACCCGAGCAGTCGGCAGCGACCTTTTTCACCTTTTTGGATTCCGCCGAGGCGTCATACAGCGCGCCTGAATACCTGTATATTAATTTGCTCTGCATCTTAGTTTTTCGGGATTTTGTTCATGAATTCGTCGATAATGTCCATCTGTTTATTCTTGTCGAGATTCTTAGCGATGATTTTTTCAGCCGCCTTGAACGCGATGTCGGTAATATCGTCCTTCATCTGGTCGAGCGCGGTATCCTTCATCGACTGAATCTGCTCTTTTGCTTTCTGAATGTTCCTGTTGGCTTCCTCGTTGGCTTTCGAAACGATTTCGTCCTTTATCTTAGCCGAAAGTTCGCGCGCGTCGCTTAAAATTTTCGACGCCTGCTGATTCGCTTCGGCGATGATCTTCCTGTTCGTTTCGAGCATTTCCGCGGTTTCCTTGTTCTGTTTTTCCGCGTTTTCGAGCGCGCTCTTTATAGTCTCTTCCCTGTTGTTGAGGGCCGTAATAAGCGGTCCCCATGCGAACTTCCTTAACAGGAAGAGAAAAATAACGAACACGACGATAGTCCAGATTATAAGGCCCGGATTAACGGATAGCAGAGAAGGTTTTTCGTGCACCTCGCCGCCGCCGGAAAGGAAAATTCCGAAAACAATATTATGTAATAGTATTAACATCATATTTAATTTTCAGAGTTTAACTCTTGATTGCTAACAGGATACAGATAACAAGACCGAAAAGCGCGACGCCTTCGATAAGAGCGGCCGCGATAATCATTGATGTTCTGATATCGCCGAGGACTTCGGGATTTCTTCCGCTTGCGTCCATAGCTGCGCTTGCTATCTTACCAATACCAAAAGCGGCACCAATTACTACCAAACCCGCACCGATACCGGCTGCAAAAAATGCATAATCCATAAAATTTACTCCTTTGTAATTATTATTATTTTAAATTAAAAAAATTAATGCTGATGCATTGCCATGTTGATGAATATGACGGACAGCATCGTGAAGATGTACGCCTGCAACAGGGCAACAAATAACTCAAGAAAATAAATGAACAGCGCGAACGGCACCGCAATCGCGACGCCAGCCCAGTTCATGATGAAAATAAGTCCTAAAAGCGACATGATTATAATGGAACCCGCCGTAATATTCGCGAACAACCTCATGAGGAGCGCGAACGGCTTTGTGAAGAGTCCTATGAACTCTACAATAATCATTATCGGCAGGACGAAAGCCGGAATACCGTGCGGGACGAGTCCTTTAAGGTATCCGAACACTCCGTTTTTCTTCATTCCGTTTATCTGAATCATCGCGAAAGATATCAGGGCAAGGCCCGTAGTAACGCTTATGTTCTTCGTCGGCTGGGCCATGAAAGGTATCAGACCGATGAGGTTCGCGAAAAGTATGAAGAAAAAGAGAGTAAGGAAGAAAGGAAGCAGCCTGAGGCCGTCCTTTCCCATGTTGGGGACTACTATTTCGTCCCTTATGAAAAGTATAATCGTTTCGACGAAATTTCCGACGCCTCTCGGCACGGGGTTTTTTGTATTTACAACGGCCGCTCTTCTCAAAACGAAGAAAAGGAGAATTGACGAAAGGAACATCATGAAAAGGCTCTTCGTGACCGAAAAGTCGAATGTCATACTTCCGATTTTCACCTTGGGAATCGCGGGCAGATGAAGTTTACCGAGAAAATAGAAGTCGACGTAATTATGGTCGACGACTTTTTCAATAATATCGAGTTTATTATCATCTCCGTGCTGCGGCTGGTTTTCGGGCTTATGTTCATCGGCGTAAGCCTTAAATGAAAAAAGCACCGCGAACAGCGCTACAAGAATAAAACTGTATATAAATCTGTATTTAACTCTCAATCCTTTTTTGTTTATTGATTCGTTTTATCAGCAAATATGTTTCTATTACCAGAAATAAAAAGTAAAAAAAGAATAACGCAAATATAAAAGAAATTTTGTTCAATTTAAATGCCAAAAGCCCTGCAATTACTGCGGCGAGAACTATGAAAAGCCTCGCTACCATGCTGCCGAAACCGACCATATAGAACTTCTTCGTGCCGCCTTCGATTGAATTCAGAATGATTTTCAGTCCTATGTTCGAATTGAGCAGATTAATTACACCTGCAGTAACAAACGCAGTAAAATCAACACCTAAATTCCTTGAAAAAATGAAAATAACGGCAGATGATACAACAAAAATCGTTACAGTAAGGATAACAAAATTCCTGAAATAAAAATCCCTATTTTCCATCTTTTTCCTTATTTTTTCTGTCTAATTCTTTCGTAACGGCTATTAATTTATATATAACGCCTATGAACCCGAGAAACGTAAAAACCAGCGTAAAAATGAACTTCGTCCCGAATTTTCCGTCGAGCCATATGCCGATAAACAAAAATACGATTATTGTAGCGGCGAGCTGAATGCCGAGCCCCGAGTATTGAATAAATGAAGGGCTGACGTTAACAACTGGCTTGAAGAAAAAGTCCTTCAGTTTTCTGTATTTGTTATTTTGAGGTTCCTGATTATCCATAATTTCGGGAATGAATTTAATTAAAATGCAGACGCTATTCAATTCAAAGATTAGCGTTATGATAACAGGAATAGCTCAAAAAAGCACAAATAAATTACCTTGACCAGACTGCTTTCTTTTGATAAATTTTATTAACAATTATTTTCCCCTATGGAAAAGCTAATTATCGTTTTTTCAATCTTCTTTTACGCGGGCATACTGAATTCGCAATGGGTAGTACACTCAATCCCTACAGACAAATGGCTTAACGACATCAAATCCGCCGGCAATTCTTTATACGTGACAGGCAACAGCGGGACAATATTAAAGTCAACAAACGGCGGCCTGAACTGGACAGCGCAGAATTCCAATACGTCCTATGATGTTCAGACGTTACTGTTCATCGACGATAATACAGGATTCGCTATTGCATCCATCAGCACATATTACAGTGCGATTCTGAAAACCACGAACGGCGGAGCGAACTGGAATATCAAGTTTTCGAAGAACAGGTGTCTCGTCTCAAAAGGCCTTTTCTTCCTGAATGCGAACACGGGTTATGCGGGATCATGGGGTTTCTCCGATACCGTTATGTTCAGGACAACCGACGCGGGCGAAAACTGGAGCGCTGTCAGAATAAACTATTTGTCGGGAGTCGACAGAATTCAATTCATTAATACGATGACGGGCTGGGCCGTTGGAGGAATGAACAATACAAGCAACGTGCTAAAAACGACAGATGGCGGGTATAACTGGTACAGGGTCTACACACTGAGCGGGAATCAGTTCAACTTTCTTTTTGCCGTTCAGTTCGTCAATCAGAATACAGGATGGGCTGTAGGACTCAAGCCGCAGAGCGTTATAATCAAAACAACCGACGGCGGAAACACATGGTCGAGCCAGTATCATAACCATACGACGAACTGGGAACTGTACGACATAAACATGATAAACGAAAACACGGGATGGATAGTCGGCGACGGAGGAGTAATAGTCAAGACAACGAACGGAGGCATAAACTGGAGGGCGCAGGTGAATCCCTATTCAGGAAATCCCATTTTCGCAGTACGGTTTTCGGGACCGGACACGGGATACGCGGTTTGTTCAAGCGGCAGAGTGCTCAAGACCGTCAACGGCGGCGGGCCTGTTGGTATCCCGGGGACATTAACGGAGGTGGTACCGACTTTCATGCTTTATCAGAATTTTCCCAATCCGTTCAACCCGGTTACGAAGATAAGGTACGCCATGCCGCGGTCCACATACGTCAAACTGACCGTGATCGACGCACTCGGTCGTGAAGTCGAAACTCTGACAGATAAAACGCTGAATCCGGGCACATACGAAACGCCTTTCGATGCATCGCATTATCCGAGCGGGATTTACTATTACAGACTGACCGCAGAGGGGTACAGCGAAACGAGGAAGATGGTGGTAATAAAATAGTTTTGAGCTAAGGCAAATATTAGATTTTTCGGAGACAAAAAGACAATTGTTGCAAAATAAAATGTTTCTTCGATAAAATTTAAATTTAAGCATTATGTCAAAGAAAATTAAAATATTTTTCATTTTGACTTATCTGCTTTTTTCTTATAGTTGCTTTTCCCAGTCGGGGTGGACGCTGTTACAAACAGGGTTTACTGACAACTTTACCTCGTTGCATTTTTATACTGAAATGTACGGGATGGCTGTCAGCAGTTCCGGCAAGATTATCAAAACTACAAACGGCGGACTGGACTGGATACAATTAAACCCCGGCATAGCTATGAATTTCGGTGACATCAGAATTATCAATTCTACAAATGCAATCGCTGCAGGAAGGCAAGTATCGAATAAATACCTGAAAATTTTAAGAACAACAAATGCGGGAGCCAGCTGGGACTCGGTTTATTCTTCTTATAATATTGATACTAATATTAATTTCCGCAATATGAAATTCTCTGCGGATACATCCGGCTTTGGGTATGTTTCTGTTTCTAAAAATAATTCAGGTTCAGGTAAATATTTAAAAACTGTTAACGGCGGATTGAACTGGACTAATGTTAATCCGCATACAATGGTATACTGGAATGTATTGGACCTTGGAATGATAACCCAGACAGTTTATTATTGCTTCAGTATGTATACATATGCATATCAACCGCCTCCGGTTCTTTACAACGAACAAGTCAGCTGGGATAAAACAACTAATGGCGGGAGCACCTGGACTGTCCAGTATTTTCTGAATTATACTACACAATCTATCAACACTTACGGTAATTTTCAATCTGAATTTTATAATGAAAATACAGGGTACATTACTTATTTTAATTCGCAAACTTCCGTCTATCATCAAGTTATAGGACGCACTACAAATAATTGTCAGTCTTTCAGTGAAATATCAATCCCTGTGAATCCTGTCAGTTCTGTATTTTTAAATAACAGCAGTACCGTATTTCTCACCGGCAAACTCACTGGCGGCATTCCTGTTGTTGCAAAATCTACAAATTCAGGATCTAACTGGGAATTAACGGTATTTCCCAATGCTGTAAACAAAATATATTTTATGAATTCAAGTACGGGATGGATATCCTGCAATAACGGACAATTATACAAAACAACAGACGGAGGCATTCTTTACGTAAATAATACTTCAAGAGAAGTTCCTTATAATTATTCCTTAGCCCAGAATTTTCCGAATCCATTCAATCCCGTCACAAGCATAGTTTATTCGATACCAAAATATTCAGCGGTGATACTGGCAGTATATGACGCTCTGGGAAAAGAAGTGCAGACGCTCGTGAACGAAAGACAGCGGTCAGGAACATACGAAGCTACGTTCGACGCTTCTTCATTATCAAGCGGCATTTATTTTTACAGACTGACCGCAGACGGATACAGCGAGACGAGGAAGATGGTTGTTCTGAAGTAGATAGCTTCAAACTTTTTATTAAAACAGCATTCTCAAATAATATTTCTGCAGTTTGAAAATTTTTTTTGCAATAGCAGCGATAATTACGGCTTTAAACGCCAACGCGCAATGGATTCAAACAACCGGACCGGAAAGAGGGTTTGTACACAGCATTGTATGCAAGGGACCGGATGTTTACGCGGGCACCTACAGCGGAGGTGTTTTCCGTCTGACGAACATCAGAGAAAACTGGCATGCCGTGAACGGCGGTATTACCTCCCCCAGCATTTACTCACTCGCCGTACACGACTCATATATTTTCGCAGGGTCAGCAATCGGCGGTGTATTCCGCTCTTCGAATGACGGCGGAAACTGGACAGCGGTCAACAACGGTTTAACGGATCTTCACATAAGCACACTTCAGTGCAGAGGGAATTATATATATGCAGGTACTAGCGCGGGAATTTTTGCATCATCGGATAACGGAGCAAACTGGTATTCAAAAGGATTAAGCTACTACATCGTTCAAACCATAGCATTCTCGGATTCGGCAATTTATGCAGGTACCTACAGCAACGGAATTTACCGTTCAACAAACGGCGGGACGAATTGGGTTCAGGTTAATAACGACCTGACCAGTTTTTATATTAATTCGTTAGCAACTGCCGGAAATTACATTTTTGCGGGAACGAGAGGGGGTCTTTACCGGTCTTCCAATGCGGGAATGAACTGGAATTCAACGGGGATAGCTTCGGTTAACGGAAATTACATAGCCGTCAAGGGAAATACACTGTTTGCGAACAGAGGTGAAACAGGGATCTACAAATCTACAAATTACGGGCTGAACTGGATTCAGATGGTCAACGGTCCGTCGAATGTAATTATTTTCGCTTTATATACAAACGGGACCGAACTGTTCGCGGGAACGGAATCCGGGGTTTACGTTTCGCCCGACGACGGCGCGAGCTGGTACATTTCAAACAACTGGTTTACGAACGAACTTGTAATATCGATGGAGTCAGCCGGGCCGTATATTTTCGCCGGCACAGAGAGCAACGGATTATTCAGGTCAACGAATGAAGGCCTGAGCTGGATTCCGTCAGGACTTGAAGGAAAATCAGTATTCGCATTAGTAAAACGCGGCACCGGCATATACGCGGGAACAGTTCTCAGCGGCGGAGTATATTTATCGACAGATTACGGCACCACCTGGACAGCGAAGAACAGCGGACTGACTACAGAAGTTATTCTTACGATGCTGATAAAAGACAGCATGATGTTCGCCGGCACGGATGACGGCGTCTTCCGTTCTTCCGACGGCGGGAATAACTGGGCTTTTGTGAACAACGGTCTTACCAACAATTACATTTACGCGCTCGGCGCAAACGATAATTTTATCTTTGCCGGTTCATGCAACCTGCAGGGAGATATGTTCCGTTCATCCGACAACGGCTCCAGCTGGACCGCAATAAACAACGGGCTGTCAAATAAATTTGTAAGAAGCATACTGGCTTCCGGCTCTGACTTATACGCCGGAACAAGCAGCGGAGTATTCCTCTCCACCGATAACGGCGACAGCTGGACATCGATAGGCCTAAGAGACCGGAAAATATACACACTTAACCAGATTGACGATGAGATATACGCGGGTACGACAGGCGGTGTTTTTGTTTACAAATACAGCGGAAAATACTGGGTAGACAGAAGTCAGGGTTTCGACTTGCTTCCATGGATTGTCTGTCTGCTCAAAACAGAGCATTATCTTCTTGCCGGAACGGGTTATCAGTCGGTATGGAGGCGCTTGCTTTCAGATTACGTAGGAATAAATCCCGGTTCGGAAATAATACCGGGGAGCATAATTCTTTATCAGAATTTCCCTAATCCGTTCAATCCCGTAACAAGGATAAGATACACTATAAGGAAGTCATCGCCTGTATCACTTATCGTATATGATGCATTGGGGAAAAAAGTACAAACGCTCGTAAGCGAAAATCAGGCTCCGGGAACATACGAAGCGGTGTTCGACGGAAGCAGGCTAAACAGCGGAGTCTATTATTATAAACTGACTTCGAGCGGGTACAGCGAGACGAGGAAGATGGTTCTAATCAAATAGTAATTAACAATTAGTAATTAGTAATTAAGAGCAATTGATTTGGAGAAATAAAAAAACGGGAGATGAACTCCCGTTTTTCAATTACTAATTATTAATTACTAATTGCTAATTAAAGAGGTATGTTGCCGTGTTTCCTTCTGGGGTTGAAGTCAACCTTGTTCTCGATAAGTTCGAAGTAAGTAATTAACTTCTTGCGCGTGTCTTTCGGTTCGATTATATCGTCAATGAATCCCCTCTCCGCTGCAATGTAAGGATTGAGGAACTTGCTGTTGAACTCGTTAATCTT
>CAIKZJ010000131.1 GCA_903831845.1 uncultured Ignavibacteriota bacterium | reverse complement strand
GCCTTGTAAGAGGCTGCAGGAACAACAGCATGTCGCTTATCGGAGGAGAAACGGCGGAGATGCCCGGTGTTTACGGCGACGGCGATTTCGACCTTGCCGGAACGATAGTCGGAATAGTCGACAAGAAGAAAATCGTGAATTACGAGAACGTTAAGAGCGGAGACGTGCTTGTAGGTTTCGAATCGAACGGTCTTCACACGAACGGTTACTCTCTTGTAAGGAAAGTATTTTCGAAGAAGGAATACAAGCTCCGCTATCCCGGTCTTAAAGGAACGCTTGGTACCGAACTTCTGAAGGTGCACAGATCTTATCTTGACATCATCCAGTCATCGCTGAAAAATTTCAGCATTAAATCCTTTTCTCACATTACCGGAGGCGGAATCATCGGCAATACGAAGCGCGTCGTGCCTAAAGGACTGGAGATGCATATCGACTGGGATTCATGGAAGCGGCCGGCGCTTTTCAGGCTTATACAGAGCAAAGGCGGAGTGCCCGAGAACGATATGCGGAAGACATTCAACCTCGGCATAGGACTTGTGGTTATAATCGACAGTAAAATCGCGAAGAAATATGCCGCTTACTGGAAAAACAGGAAAGAACGAACCCACATTATAGGTTACATAAAATAAACAATCAGTTAACAATTTAAATCTGGAGTTTTATGATTAAAAGACACAGCATCAAACCGGAAGAAGTTCAGGAAGTGCTGCGGAAGAGAATGCTTGTTGACGGATTCGACATGACGCTGGACCTCAGGGAATCGAAGAACGGTTATCTGTTCGATTCGAAGAGGAAAAAAAGGATGCTCGATTTCTTCACATTCGTCGCTTCAAGTCCGCTCGGCATGAATCATCCTAAGCTCAACGATGAGAAGTTCATTATGGAGATCGGGAAGATAGCGCTGAACAAACCGTCATTATCCGACATTTATCCGCAGGAACAGGCTGAATTTGTTGAAACCTTTTTCAATATCGCGGTCCCCTCTTATTTCAAGTATTCGTTTTTCATAGAAGGAGGAGCTCTTGCCGTCGAGAACGCAATTAAGGCTGCTATCGACTGGAAAGTGCAGAAGAATTTTGCTAAGGGGTACAAAGAGGAAAAAGGGAAAAAGATCATACACTTTAAGGAAGCCTTTCACGGGCGTTCCGGATACACACTGTCACTGACAAATACAGATCCTGTTAAGATATATTATTTCCCGAAGTTCGACTGGCCGAGAGTTACGAATCCGAAAATAACTTTCCCGCTGAACGAGGAGAATCTCAGGAAAGTCATAGATCTCGAGAAACAATCGCTCGAAGAAATCAAACAGGCGATTCACGACAACAAGGACGATATTGCGGGTCTTATAATGGAAGTTATACAGGGTGAAGGCGGCGACAATCATTTCAGAAAAGAGTTCTTCATGCAGCTCAGACAGATATGCAACGAGAACGACATTATATTCATTCTTGATGAAGTACAGACCGGCATCGCAATGACAGGCAAATGGTGGGCGCATGAGCATTACATAAAGCCCGACATAATTTCCTTCGGAAAGAAAACGCAGGTATGCGGAATTCTCTCGACAGACAGGATAGATGAAGTGGAGGAGAACGTTTTCAAAAAGCCCAGCAGGATAAATTCCACATGGGGCGGCAACATAGTAGACATGTTCAGGTTCAAGAAAATCCTTGAAATAATCGAGGAAGAGAATCTCGTTAAGAACTGCGAAACGACGGGTAAATACCTGCAGGACAGGATTCACGATCTTGAACAGAAATACCCCGATAAAGTAAGCAACGGAAGAGGTCTCGGTCTTTTCTGCGCTTTCGACGTTAAGGACGGCGACATGCGAAACAGCATCGTTAAAAACGCAGTGGAAGAAGGACTGCTTATTCTCGGCTGCGGGCCGAAATCAATAAGATTCAGGCCTCCTGTAACCGTGACGCCGGACAGAATAGACGAAGGCATGACAATACTTGATAAATTAATAAGTAAATTATAAAATTCGTTCAGATTAATTATATTATCCCTGAACCTGAAGGTTCAGGGATTTTTTTATGGACAAGAAAGAATACAAAGAAATATTCATAACGTATCTGAAGGAAAACGGACACAGAATAACGAACGAAAGGATTCTTATTCTCGATTCCGCACTTTCAATGGAGAACCATTTCGACGCCGACGAACTTTACTCGAAGATGAGAAGTGATTTCCTCCGTGTCTCAAGAGCGACAGTTTACAATACGCTCGAACTTATGAACAGCTGCAAGATACTTACAAAACACAATTTCAAAGGAGACCGGGCAAGGTACGAGACACAGCACGGAAGAAAGAACCACTATCACATAATCTGTCTCAGCTGCAATAAAATAATCGAATTTGAGAACAAATCTATAGAGAAATCGCTTTTGAATGCCTGCAAGGATAAAAACCTGAAACTGATGGATTATTCGATACAGGTTTTCGCTTCCTGTGAGTATGCAGATAAATGCTCACTTACAAACCAGCCCTGTAAAATAGATTAATTTGACTTGAAATTGCTGTTTATCTTATTTAGATTTAGTCTAAATAAACCATGATGACAGTAGCGGATTTACATTCCGGCCAGACGGCGATAATAAAGAACATAGATTTTTCGCATCCTTCTTCCTGCAGGGTTGTGGAATACGGATTTACGCCCGGTCAGGAACTTCAAGTCATCAACAAATCAATATTCAACGATCCCCTATCCGTTTCGCTTAGAGGCGCTCTTATAGCAATACGCAAGCAGGATGCACGTTGCATAGAGGTATTCTTACCTAATGAACATTGAGACTGAAAGAAAAAAATTAGTAACTCTTGTAGGACCGCCCAATTCCGGTAAAACAACTCTATTCAACGCATTAAGCGGCAAAAAGCATAAGACAGTCAACTATCCCGGCGCTACGATTGAATACAGCATTTCTTCATTTCTTGATCAGTTCAGCCTGGACGCGCGTCTTATGGATTCTCCGGGGATAATCAGTTTAATTCCGGTGTCACCTGATGAAAAAGTGACAATAGATAACCTTTATAATCACCCAGACTTCGGTAAGCCGGATGTTGTGGTTGTCACGGTAGATTCTTCACAGTTTTCCAGGCATCTTCTTCTTGCGAGACAGATTATCGACTCCGGTTTTAAGACTATCGTCGTTCTAACGATGAACGACCTTCTGAAGGAAAAGAATTTCGAGATTGACGGCAGACACTTGAGCGTAATGCTCGGCTGCGATGTGATAAAGTGCGATCCGAGAAGCGGCGACGGCATTGATTCTCTTATCGGCCTCATTAAAACTAATCTGGAAATCAATAAGGAACAGATACACAGGAAAAACCGTCACAGCGAAGACGACATACTCTGCATATACCGTGAGATAGAGGAACTTGAGAAGAAAGTTCTCCGCGATCTTAACGAAAATCACCATGAAGATCCTCATATAGCAAAAGCAAACAAGGAGCTGGTCATAGCCGGAAGAGGAAGCGGAATTAAAATGCCGGACAGCCTTACTCTGAAAATAGACAGCGTTTTGCTTCATAAATTCTGGGGCATTTTCATTTTCATGGTCATAATGTCTTTGATGTTCACATCAATATTCTGGGTTGCCTCCCCTGTCATGGATCTCGTTGACACCGCTATACACAGTTTTGAAAGCTTCGTAAACAACGGTCTCGGTGACAACTGGTATTCTGATCTGATAGCAAAGGGAATAATCGGCGGTCTCGGCGTCGTGCTTGTTTTTCTTCCGCAGATTGTAATTCTATTCTTCGTGCTCGGATTGCTTGAAGACTCGGGATATCTTGCACGGGGCGCGATGATAATAGACAAGCCGCTATCGATGCTCGGCCTTAACGGGCGTTCATTCGTTCCGATGCTTTCGGGATTCGCCTGCGCTATACCCGCAATAATGGCTGCGCGCACGATACAGAATAAACGCGAGAGATATCTTACAATTTTCATAATTCCGCTGATGAGCTGCAGCGCCAGGCTTCCGGTTTACGGCCTCCTGCTTGCATTTCTGTTCCCGGGAAAATATTTTCTGAGCGGTATTATACTCTCACTTATTTATATAACAGGCGTCCTGATATCTCTGATAGTTGCAGGGATAATAAACAGGTACAAGAAAACACTGCTAAACTTCGAGGATAATTCGTCATTCATAATGGAACTCCCGGTTTACAGGGTTCCGAAGATTTCAAACGTTTTTAAAAACACATATTCAAACGCTGTTCAGTACATTCAGAAAGCCGGTCCTACGATCATAATATTTTCTCTGATACTCTGGCTTCTAACAAATTTTCCCGGTAAGCCGACGGTTGATACTTCAAATCTCCCTAAAGACGATCCTTCGGTTTCAAGGCTGATTGAATCGGAAAGGATAAACAACTCCTATGCTGCTGAGATAGGAAAGATAATGGAGCCCGTAATGAGGCCATTGGGACTTGACTGGAGAGTCGGCGTATCGCTTATAGCAACATTCGCAGCGCGCGAAGTCTTTGTAAGTTCACTTGCGTTGATATTTAAAGTAACTGAATCCGACGACAATATGAGCCAGTCGCTCATAAATGAAATGAAGAACGCGAAAATAAAGGATACGGGCCAGAATCTTTTCACGACAGCGACTGCGGCCGGACTGATTGTATTCTTCATGCTGGCATTGCAGTGCATATCAACGATTGCAATTACTAAGAAAGAAACAGGCGGTTGGAGAATACCCGTACTTCAGATCATAATATATACCGGAGCGGCGTATATCATGACGTTCATTACAGTGAACGGTTTGAGATTTCTGGGAATTAATTAATTTACACGTTGAACCTGAAGAAGACGATATCGCCGTCCTCGACTATATAATCTTTCCCTTCGACTTTCATAAGACCTTTTTCCTTGACTGCAGCTTCGGAGCCGAGACGTATCAGATCGTCATACTTAATAACTTCCGCGCGTATAAATCCCTTTTCAAAGTCCGTGTGAATTTTTCCTGCTGCCTGCGGAGCTTTCAGGCCTTTATCGATAGTCCAGGCATGGACTTCCTTTTCGCCTGCGGTATAGAACGTGATAAGGCCGAGCAATGCGTAGCTTTCGTGCACGAGTCTGTTGAGCCCTGATTCTTCAAGGCCGAGGTCTTTTAAGAACTCTCTCTTTTCTTCCATCGTTTCAAGAGCGGCGATTTCAGATTCAATCTTGACCGAAAGGACGAGAAACTTCGCATCCTCTTTCTTCGCGATCTCCTCAACGATTTTAGTGTATTCGTTACCACCGACTTCATTCTCTCCTACGTTCGCTACATATATCACGGGCTTATCGGTAAGCATATGCACTTCATTGAGAATCTCCCTGTCTTCCGGGGCAAGGTCCATAACGAAATAATGAGCGAGCCTTCCTTTAGCGAAATGGTCTTTCAAAGCGTGCAAAAGCTCGGTCTCGCGTATAAATTTCTTGTCGCCGATTCTCACGCTCTTTTCAATTTTCTCGAGCCGTTTTTCGATTACATCCAGGTCTTTCAGAATAAGTTCTGTTTCAATTATTTCTATGTCTTCCTTAGGGTCAATCTTGTTATGGACGTGAATGATGTTATCGTCCTGAAAGCAGCGTACAATATGAATAATTGCTTCGACCTCGCGGATATGCGAAAGGAACTGGTTTCCCAGGCCTTCACCCTGTGAAGCACCCTTTACAAGTCCCGCTATATCCACGAAGCTTATCGTGCTGGGCGAAATCTTTTTAGGATTATATATTCCCGCTAGCTTTTCGACTTTCGGGTCCGGAACGATTATAGTGCCGATGTTAGGTTCAATAGTGCAAAAAGGATAATTCGACGCTTCGGCATTCTGTGATTCCGTAAGCGCATTAAAGAGTGTCGATTTGCCGACATTGGGTAATCCGACTATTCCGCAGCGTAATGGCATATTATATTAATGTTAATGAGAAAATAAATCCGAATACCAGAGGTATTGTAAGATTGTCGTTTAATTTATCTATGTATAATTCAAAAAGCGTTGTTACAAAGAGCGCAAATACAGCGAATGTCACCGGCGGAAAATGAGGCAAAAGGTATTTCAGAAGGAATATTATTACAAGACCAGTTGCGAAGAATGTTACCGAGCCTTCGAGAGTCTTGTTTCCTTTAATTTTTACTCTTCCAATCGATTTGCCGACGATTGCCGCGAGAGTGTCGCACCATATCATTATCAGTATCGAAGCTACGGCTACTTCCATCGAGAAAAGAAGAAGCGAAAAGAAAATACCGAATGCGTAATAAGTGCCGCCTGTGAACAGCTTCTTGCTGAAATCCCGTTCGTGTTCCCTCAATATTCTTACGAATACCATTTTGTAAAGAGCGCCTACAGGCGTCCAGTAACGCTTCAGGACGTCGATGAGGACCATGAGTAACGTACCGATACCGACCAGTGTGACTATAAATCCGTAAGACGTAAAAATGTATATGACGGGAATTATAGTCGAAATAATGTGGACCAGTTTCCTGTAGAACTCGTATTTTATGTCAATATCCCTGTGCATTCGGTGAAAATGAAAAAAGCGAGATGAACTCGCTTTTTTCAGAATAAAATATCATTTTCCTGAGACAGTTGTCTCGCTTTCAGTTGTTGTTGTTACGCAGTTAGCAGCTCCGTTCCCGTTCGTGCCGTTTTTTTCTACCGGCGGTAGCTCTTCGCCTCTTATCACCTTGTCGATTTCTTCCGAATCGAGAATTTCCCTTTCCAGAAGCACTTCGGAAAGCCTGTGCAGTTCATCAATGTGCTCCGTCAGGATTTTCATTGCTCTGTCCATACCG
>CAIKZJ010000130.1 GCA_903831845.1 uncultured Ignavibacteriota bacterium | reverse complement strand
CAGTCGCGAATACGCCTTTCGCGGAGTCCATTCTGGCGAACACGCGGACCACCGGCGATTCGGCGTTGGTGTTCATATTCACGTCCATCGTATCGAGCATTGTGTTTCCGAAACGTATCTTAGAAAATCTGGTTGAAAAATCTGTAAGATAAGTGAAAGGCAAGGTGCTTCCAACGTCGTCTTTAAGAAACACTCTCACGATGCTGTTCTTGAAACCGAATACTGAATCCCTGTATTTGAAATCCTCGAATCGTCCCTGTGTGGTGAAGACGAATGAATTCTTGTCGTTTAAAATGCGTCCTCTTATATCGCATTTGAAAACAAGGCTGCTGTCTTTCATTATAAGATACAGCGGTACGAGGCTTTTAATTTTAATGTTATATCTGAAATCGGTATCGAAGGAAGCCGCCGACTGAAACAACGCCCGTCTGTCGAGCACCGTAGCCTCCCGCTTGAAACCGAGGGTGTCATACTTAAGGTTCTTTTCTATCTGATCCGAAATCTTTTTTATGTTGGCGGAGAGCAGCGCCGGTATGTCGAGTACTTTGAACCTACCCTGTGCTTCGAGGTCAAGGAAATTGGACGTTAGTGTAACAAATCGTTTGGCGCTGTCCGTTCTGAACTCCGCCGTAAGGGGAGTTGCTGGAATCATGTATCCGGCCAGCACAGACCTGTCGAAATCAAATACAGCTTTCCCGAGAAGCACGTCGGGGTCGGTTCCCGTTCCTTTGACGCTGAACGCGAAGTTGAGATTTCCGGCGTCATTCCTGCTGCCTGTGAGAGTTGAAAGGTCGAGTCCTTTGCACACGCCTTTCAGGTCGTAGCTGATGTTATTAAGGTCCCTGACGCCGACGCTTCCTTTCACGTCCGCAAAACCGGAATTTGATTTGTAGTTTATATCAAGGTCAATGACACCAGAATTAGAATTAATTTTCCCTGAAGAGTTTTCGATCTTTTGCCCGAGGAATGAAGTGTTCGTGAGTTTGTAAGTGATGGTGTTCACCATCGTCCTGTAATCCACACCCCGTCCTTCGACCATGAAGTCGCCGGTTATGCTGCTCCGCAGTTTTTCGTTTTTGATTATTCTTCCAATATCTACGTTTTCAGTTGTGGCTTTCGCGTCATATACGAGCTCGCTCTTTGTAATATCGAGAAATCCTTTTACTTCGGCGTTGCCGGCAGACGATTTAACCTGCGCTTCCGCGTTGAATTTCAGAGGTTCTCCTTTGAACTTGAAATTCGCAGTGACTACGCCCAGATGGCTGTAGTCGGGAATCTGAAGCCCGGGGATGATCTCTCTCTCGTCGTTCGGATTCAGAACAGCGTTCTTGCAGTCAACGTCAAAATAAAGTTTTGAAGGATCGTGAAGGTTCTTAACGCTTCCGTTAATGTCGAGAGAAGTTCCGTACGGGAGATTGACCTTGAGCTCGTCCATTTTAAAGTCGGCGTAATTTCCTCTCGCCTTCAGCTTCAGATAAACAAGACCGTCCATGAATTTTATGTCGGGCAGGAAGAACGTAAGATCGTCGAAGTTGAATTTATTCGTGGTTATGTCGATCACAAAATTTTTCTTCTTGAATTCGTTGTAATCGATTTTTTCTTTCAGCGGGTTCAGGTTTTCAAGCGAAGCTTCCCTGATGAAAACCCTGGACTTATCCGTAAACAGCCTTAAATGCCTGACTTCAGCAAGGTCATTCTTGTCGAGTTTCGCCTGAAGAGAAAGGCTGTTAATGTTAAGGTCCGAGTTTGTCCTGAAGGACAGGTTTAAAATGTTAACTGTTTTCTCGTCGGGAAGATACGCGCCGAAGAGATTAAGGTTCAGGTCGATTATGTCAAGGTTGTCCGTATCGAGGCTTTTAATCTTCTTCATCTGTACGGAGCGTATCGGAATGTTTTCGTCTTTTTCTGCGATAGACCTGAAGTTACCTCCGCGTATCTCAAGCTTGTCAACATATATCTTCCAGTCAAACTCTGATTTTGAAGTATCTTTCTCCTTCTCTTTTTCTGGTTTAAGGAGGTAGTCGAGGTTCCAGACGAGGTTTCCCTGCTTATCCCTTATCTTTGTAAAATTAATTTCGGGTCTGTCGAGAACAACGCTTCTCGCTTTGATTTTCTTGTTCATTATGCTAAGGAGATCATACGAGAGGTCCAGGCTTTCGATTTTAAGAAGCGTATCTTTTCTGACTACAAGATTAATATTGTTGAGTCTCAGGTCTTTTATAAACGTACCTTCGATGCTCCTGATGTAAAGCACTGATTCCTTGCCGGCAAGAATACCGTTTATCTTATCGAGAGCTATGCCGAGGACCCAGTTCCTGAAGAAAGAGGTCTGGACGAGAATTCCGAAAGCGATCGCGAGGAAGAAAAGCGTGATGAGAGTTTTTTTGAATATACCTCTTTTCTTTTTCGCCTTTACGGGAGTGTCCGGTTTCGCAGTTTCGTCCGCGGCGGTATTTTTTATCTCATCACTCAATAATCAAAGAGATTTTATTTTGCTTATCAAACCGGTAGTGGAATAGGAGTCGACGAATTTCAGGCTGATAACCTTTCCGCCGTATTCCTCGACTATGTCGGAGCCGACTATGTCTTCCTTCTTCCAGTCGCCTCCTTTAACGAGGAAATCGGGTTTCACGAATTTTATCAGTTCGTAAGGAGTCTCTTCTTCAAAAATAATAACCGCGTCCACGGCTTTGAGCGATGATAGCACGAAAGCGCGGTCGGTTTCGTTCACAACGGGACGTTCGGGCCCTTTCAGTTTTCTGACTGAAGAATCCGAATTGAGCCCTACCACGAGAAAGTCGCCCAGAGATTTCGCTTCGTTAAGGTATTCAACGTGTCCTCTGTGTATTATATCGAAGCACCCGTTTGTAAAAACGACCTTAAGTTCCTCTTCAATAAGGTTTTTTCTTACGGCATCGAAATCTTTTTTCGTGAACATTTTATGTTATGATATAAGTTTTTTATACAGCTTATCTCCGTAAACGGGAACGATACCCACTTCCTCGACGACAATGCCTGCGGCAATGTTGGAAATAAACGCCGCATCGGTAACGCCCGCTCCACCGGCGAGGCAGAATGCTATCGTCGAAATGACAGTGTCGCCGGCGCCCGAGACGTCAGCTACCTTCTTGGCGACGGTTTTGACGGACGATACGGATATCCTTCCGTTCTTCCTGCTGTATATTCTCATACCGTGTTCGCCGAGAGTCAGGACGACGTTGCTGCACTTCAGTTTCTTAGTGAGTTTAAGAACCATATCGTTCAGGTCCGCTTCAGACTTGGATTTTCTTCCGAATGCGTCCTCTATCTCTTTTTTATTCGGTTTAAACAGAAATGTTTCCCTGAATTCGAAGAAGTTCTCGAATTTCGGGTCAACGAGCACTTTTATTTTCCTTTTCTTCGCCAGGGAAAGGATTTTACCTATGAGCGTTCTGGTCAGAACGCCTTTGTTGTAATCCTGAAGAATTATCAGCGCCGTTTTTCTGCTGACACTTTCGAGCTTCTTTAAAACAGCCGCCTCTGTTTTCCTGTTTATGTCTATTTTTGATTCGCTGTCAATCCTTATGAGATGATGTGAATCCGATATGACGCGTGTTTTACAGGTCGTGTGTCTTGTAGTGTCGGTAATAATTCCCGATGTGTCCTGCTTAAGTCTTTTGAGTTCGCTTTTGAGAACTTTTCCCGTGCTGTCGTTTCCGATAACACCTATAAGGAATGGTTCTGCTCCGAGCGTTTTTATGTTAAGGCTTACGTTCGCTGCTCCTCCGAGCCGGTTTATTGTTTCTTTAAGGTCGAATACCTGTACGGGAGCTTCTGGT
>CAIKZJ010000129.1 GCA_903831845.1 uncultured Ignavibacteriota bacterium | reverse complement strand
CCGAAATAAAAGCGGGTATGGAGGATAATTTCTGCAGGTGCGGAGCGCACAAGAGAATAATCGAAGCGGTTCAGAAAGCTGCGGTGTACATGAAAGGAGGGAAGTGATGGAACAGGATTATAAATTGCTGGACGAATACATTGAAATAATAAACGATCATAAATTTTCGCGCAGGTCGTTTATAAAAATGACAGGAGGCGGAATATTGCTGTACTTCACGCTTACGAACCTCGATTTATACGGACAGGCGGACAGGCGCGAGATGCCCTCGGACTTCAACGCGTATCTTAAAATCGGCCTGGACGGCAGAGTCACCTGCTTTACGGGCAAGATTGAAATGGGGCAGGGAGTTATTACTTCGCTCGCCCAGATGCTTGCTGATGAAATCGATGTTACGGTAGAGCAAATCGACATGGTGATGGGAAACACAGATCTTACTCCGTGGGATATGGGGACTTTCGGCTCGATGTCGACTCCGTATTTCGGCGCTGAACTCAGAAAAGCCGGAGCGAAAGCGCGGAAGGTGCTTCTTGAAATGGGTTCGGAATTTCTGAAAGTTCCCGCGGAAAATTTATTTATTGAAGACGGGGTGATTTATAATAAGACAAACAGAAATATAAAAGTATCATATGCCGAACTCGCAAAAGGCAGCAGAATTGACAGGTCGGTAAGCGGAGAAGCGGAAATAAAAAAACCTTCCGAGTTCAAAGTCATAAATAAAAGTTACATGCGCAGGGATGCGATGGAAAAGGTAACTGGAAAAGCGAAGTATACGGCTGATATTCAGCTCGATGACATGCATTATGCTAAAATACTTCGGCCGCCCGCGCATAACGCAAAACTCTTAGATGCAGATTTTTCCGAAGCGGAAAAAATTGACGGCGTCATAATAATCAAAGAACCTGACCTTATTGCTGTGCTTCATAAGTTACCTGACGTCGCGGAAAAAGCTTTGTCACTCATAAAGGCAAAATACGATGTTCCTGAAATTAAATACGATGACAAAACAATATTCGAACATCTGATGGGCAATGTGCCTGACGGCAAGACGGTAGCTGAAGGCGGAGACATTGCTTCCGGTGAAAAAGAATCAACATCTGTTATCGAGGAAACATATTACAACGATTATGTTGCGCATTCGCCTATAGAACCCCATACAGCGACAGCTAAGATTGAGAACGGAAAGATTTCAGTCTGGGCTTCGACGCAGACTCCTTTCAGGGCAAAGGATGAGGTAGCGAAAGCGCTTGATATGCCGCCCGAAAACGTTTGCATACTTCCGCCGTTTCTCGGCGGAGGTTTCGGCGGGAAATCGAGAAACCTGCAGGTTGTTGAAGCGGCGCGTCTTGCGAAGCTTAGCGGTAAACCCGTGCAGGTAGCGTGGACGAGGAAAGAGGAATTCTGTTACGATTCATTCCGCCCGGCGGCGATTATAAAAATAAAATCTGGTATCTCTGAAGAAGGGAAAATAAAACTCTGGGACTATCACGTTTATTACGCCGGGGAAAGAGGCTCAAAGCAGTTTTATAATATTCCCAACAACAAAACCACAGCGTACAGTCCTGCTTCAGGCAAAACGGGATATCACGCTTTCGCGACAGGTCCGTGGCGCGCTCCCGGAGCGAATTCTAACACATTTGCGCGCGAGTCGCAGATAGACATTATGGCGGCGAAGGCGGGAATCGACGCGCTTGAATTCCGTCTTATAAATCTTACAGACGAAAGAATGATACGAGTGCTGAAAACGGCCGCCGAGGAATTCGGCTGGAAGCCCGGAAAACCTCTGAGCGGAAGAGGCTGGGGAATTGCCTGCGGGATTGAAGTCGGGACTTATGTGGCTACAATCGCCGAAGCTGAAGTTAACAGATCGACCGGTCACGTGCAGGTGAAGCGAGTCGTCTGCGCGCAGGACATGGGGCTTGTGATTAATCCTCAGGGAGCGACACTTCAGATGGAAGGATGCATTACAATGGGACTTGGCTATGCCCTGACCGAAGGAATACATTTCAAGGGTGAGGAAGTGCTTGACGTGAATTATGATACGTACAGCATTCCGAGATTTTCATGGCTGCCGGAGATTAAAACGATTCTTATTGACAACAAGGAAACCGCGCCGCTCGGCGGCGGAGAGCCGGCTATCGTGAACATGGGAGCTGTGGTCGCAAATGCGATATTCGACGCGACGGGCGTCAGGATGAGACAATTACCTATGACTCCTGAAAGAATACTCGCGGAGTTGAAGAAACAGTAAAGTTAAAGCGCGGCTAAAGGTCGTTCAGAAGGGTGAACTTCATCCCGTCGAGTTCTTCGGGATTTTCGTCTATTGCTTTTATGTCGAAATTTCCGATGCGCGTTCTTCTTAGTGTTTTGAGGTATGCGCCGACACCGATTTCCTTACCGAAATCGTTTGCGAGCGAGCGAATGTATGTGCCTTTGGAAACGGATACCAAAAATTCCACTTCTGTATCTGAAATTCTTTTCACTTTGAAATCGTTGATAAGCACTTTTCTCGGCTCGAGAATCACCTCGCGTCCTTTTCTGGCGAGTTTGTAAACGGGTTTTCCGTTTTGCTTAATTGCAGAGTGTATTGGGGGAGTCTGAAGAATTTCCCCTGTGAATTTTTCCCTTGCTGAATTTATAAGTT
>CAIKZJ010000128.1 GCA_903831845.1 uncultured Ignavibacteriota bacterium | reverse complement strand
GGCAGATTCGGACTCATGGACGGCCAGTCGATCTTCAGTTTCAACGGACTGTTTCCGCCCGAACCTTCGGCCTGGGAAAAAATTTATCTCGGCTGGGTTGAGCCTGTGACGGTTTCGTACGGAGATTGGAATTTCAACATAAAAACATCCTCGACACCCGAGCAGAAGGATTCCACGATATTCAAGGTCCTCATAAGCAGCAAGGAGTATTTTCTCGTTGAGAACAGGAACAGAAATCCTTTTAACGCGGGACAGAAAGTTTATACAAGAAACAGGGCGTTCAGGGATTCTGTTTTATTTACAAAAGACGTTCCGGGATTTGTAAACTACGACATTTACCAGGTTAACGGCAACCTTTATGACGTCTCATACCTTGACTGGAGCCTGCCCGGTGTAATCGATGATACTGCAAATTTCAGGGGCGGTATTCTTATCTGGCACATTGATGAAAACGTAATAGACGCCAACATAGGCGCGAATACTGTTAACAACAACATCAGCCACAAAGGCGTCGCGTTGATGGAAGCAAAGGGCTCGCAGGACATCGGCGTGACTTACAACACAGCATTTGGCACGTTTACGAGCGACGGCTTCTTCGTTGATTTCTGGTACAACGGCAACCACTATGTGCCGTCTACTATATACCGCAACCAGTTTACGCCGACTTCAATACCCAATTCGCTCAGCTACTCGCTTGCGAACAACAACATATATATCACTGATTTCGACAGCATAGGTTACAATATGCGGGTAAGAATAAAAATCGGCAGCGACGTTCTCTCCCCCGTTCCGGGATTTCCGAAGAATCTCGGCAGAACCGTTACGAACGAATTTTCCCAGGTAATTCCTGTGGACATAAACAAGAACGGCAAGGAAGCTCTTTTTGTGAACAACGGCCAGGACCTTTACGCTTTCAGCAACAGCGGAAGCGGTCTTATAAACACGAACGGCATGCTCTATCAGGGCATCGGTTCATTTCCCGCGATGTACGGATATCACGCATATGCCAATGATTACAGGGTTTCCGGCATTTCGAACGGCACAGGAACGTCAACCATAGTTTCTTTCAAACTCAACACAGGCGGCATTTCAGATACGACAGCATTGAATCTTCCCAAACGGGTTTCAACTGCCCCTCTGGTAATGGATTCATCCAGATACGCGATCGGACTCGAAAACGGATTTATAATCGAAAGGCTTCTGACATCAAACGCTCTTAACTTTAGGGACACGACAGCTAAAGGCTCGGTTACAAGATTCACAAAAGAATCTTCAACATCATACAGGTATACAAGTTCGCCTTATTCCGGAATAATAACCGGTAACTTTACCTCGTCAAATTCACTGGATTCTCTTCAGATATACAACGGAATCGAGCTGCGTCTTAACGGCAGCCGCCTTAACGTGAATTATACCGGTTCATTCAGAAATCTTATCGCCTGCGACATAAATAAAGACGGCAGGCAGGAAATTATATATTCTGAAGGCAATAAACTTTACGCGGTCAATTCGGCGGGAATACTTCTCGACAATTTCCCGTTCAAGGCTTCATCCGAAATCACATCGGGATTTTCTGTATGCGACATCAATGACGAGGGTGTATACGATATTCTTTTCGCCACGTCGACCGGCGAACTTTATGCAGTTGGTTCGAACGGAAAATCCGTGAACGGATTCCCCGTTAAGGTCGGCCCGAACACATATTCGACCCCGGCGCTGTTCAATTACAACGACACGCTTGCGCTTTCGCTTATATCGGGTGACGGATATGTATACACATTCAGAACGAATCATACTTACAAGGCTCAGAATATTCTCTGGAAAAATTATCTTAGAGACAAGGATTTCTCGAACAATAATTTCAGGGGCATTTACAATCCCCCGTCTTTCTCTGAAAAATTACCCAAAGATAAAGTTTATAACTGGCCGAATCCCGTGTACGACAGCAGGACGTTCATAAGGTATTTCATAAACGGCTCGGCGTCATCGGCGTCAATAAAGATTCTCGATCTTTCAGGCGAACTTGTTGTCAAGCTCAACGGCACTGCAAATTCCAACGCCGAGAATGAAGTCGTATGGGACGTCTCGAAGGTTCAGAGCGGAATATATTACGGCGTCATCGAGGCCGTAATCGACGGTTCGACTGAAACACGGATAATAAAAATAGCAGTTGTAAAATAACAAGTCAGGCTTGTACATCACACTAGCGATATCGGTTATTGCGGCAGCTTACTTTCTGCTGCATATGATATTTCTTTACGGACTGAAAAGATCCGCAGGGGTGAAGACAAGCGGAAACAGCAATGACATTCCTTTCGTCAGCGTTCTTGTCGCGGCAAGAAACGAGCATGACTTAATCGGCACATGCATCAAGTCGCTTAAGTCGCTCGATTATGAAAAAGGCGGCTTCGAAGTAATACTCATCAACGACAATTCCACAGACGACACATACGAAATAATGTCAAGAGAGACCGCAGGGCTGGACAATTTCATCGTGCTGGACACGAAAGACTGCGTCGACACGAAACTTACAGGCAAGACGCGCGCTCTGAATTTCGGACTCTCAAAAGCGCGCGGCGACCTCATAATGATGACAGACGCGGACTGCATTGTGCCCGTCAACTGGATAAACGAGACTGTCAAATATTACGACGGCGATACGGGCATGATATGCGGCTTCACGAAAATAAAATACGGGCATTCGGTATTCGCTAACCTGCAGTCGCTCGACTGGGTCTATCTTCAGGCGATCGCGGCTTCCGGCGCCGGGATAGGAATGCCTTTCAGCTGCATAGGAAACAACCTGACGTTTACGAAAAAAGGATATGACAGCACGGGAGGATATCAGAACATACCGTACTCGATAACGGAGGACCTGTCGCTTATGAGGGCCATCGACAGTAACGGTTACAGTATAAAATACCCGGTTAACCACATCACGCTCGTCACGACAAACGAATGCAAAAACCTCGGCGAACTGTACAGGCAGAAAAAAAGATGGTTCCGGGGGGGAGTGGACATCAACCTGCTCGGGTATTTCCTGGGGTTTGAGCTATATCTGATGAATCTTTTTCTTGTAACAGGATTTCTATACACTGACATAACAGTTTACGCGGCGGCTGTCGCCGCAAAAATCTTATCGGAGCTTGCGATAATCATTCCCGTGTACAGAAAACTGAAGTATGAAGGTTTGTTTGTGTTCTTTCCCCTGTTCCAGATTTACTTTGCCGTATACGGACTGCTTCTGCCGTTCACATTTTTCACGGGCAAAAAAGTAGTCTGGAAAGGCCGCAGCCACTAGAATTTTATGAGCGGAAAATGGAATTGAGTCTTTACGCTTAGCGAAGAATAATCCCCCGCAAAATTGTAAGAAGTAATTATATCAAAAATATACAGAGTGAACCCGAGCCCTCCCGACAAAACGACCTTGCTCTCACTCTTGTTAAGGTTTTCGATATTGACATCAGGAGTGACAGTTCTCGTCACATTATAGAATTTCACCTCGCCCACTATAAACGGAGCGGTAAAATTCGATTTAAGGTATTTATTCGCCAGGAAATAAAATCCGCCTCCGAAAGAGCTGACTTTTGTTTCAAGTGTGCTCAGATAATACTGCGACTTAAATACATCAGATCCGGGGTGTTTAGTGAACTGATACTCGCCGAATAAAACAATCGGATATATATGCATTGAGGCAAATTCAAGCCGCGCTCCGTAAGTAACGGCGTTCTTTGAGTTGCCGGAGAATGTTTTCAGCGGAAAATCAACTCCGAGAAACGGCGCGATAAATATGCCGGAAGGCTTGCCGGATACGGGTTTCACGTAAAATACGGACGTGCTGTCTACCTTCCCTTCCTCAATCTGCGCCCATGCCGGGCCCGATAAGATCAGAAGAATGAACAATGCGATTATGCGCCACGTTATTCTCATCAGCCGAGTAATTTTATTAATTTTTTAAAATCCGGTTTGCTGCTTTTCCTTTTCGCAGCTTTCAAAAGCACGCCGGATACACTCTTGTAATATTCAATAAATTCGGGATATTTTCTATGCAATACGCCGAGATGGAGCTTCACAGTCTCATGATCGCCTCTTGAGACTGGTCCCGTTATGGATTTCACAGCGCCGTATTTCCCTATATTTTCAATCGTGTTCATCAGAAGAGGTTTCTGCGACCTGAAGAGTTTGCTTTCGGATATTCCCAGTTCACGTGAAAGAAGCGAATTAAGATAAAAATTCGATATCACGAAATTCGAAGCAAGCACGCAGCTTAAGTGGTATTCCGCTTTTGCCTTACCGGGAATTACAAGAAAATCGGATCTCATCTTCTTCGCCATTGACTTCATGATCCGCAGCGCTTTCTCGCCGCCCTCTATGCCGAAATAAATACCTTCGAGCAGTCTGCTGTGCGACAATGAAATAAACGGTATCGTCTGGACGGGATGGAATGAACCGAGATTAGCTTTTTTAACCCCTTTGATTTTAAGTTCACCCGACGTGAAAACCCCGCTCGTATGCAGTATTACGGCGTTGTCGGGAATATTAAGCCTGCCGAGTTCTCCGGAAACACTTTTAATATTGCTGTCTTCCACGGATATGAGAATTATATCCGAACCGTCAATGGATTTCTGAACAGCCTTTCTGTAAACGCTGCTGCAGCCTGTTTTCTTTCCTATCTTAACGGCTGCGGAGTAATTGCGGCCGACAAGAGCATTAATTCCGAACCCCGCCTTTTTCAAAGCGAAAGCCAGAGCCGAACCTGCTTTACCCGTTCCGATTATAGTTACTTTCATTTCTCCATTATGATTGTTACCGGCCCGTCGTTAACCGAGTTAATGTACATCCTGGCGGCAAAAACACCTGTCTTTATTTTCGACGGCTCGTAATTCTCCTTAAGCCTGCTCACGAAATGCTCGTAAAGTACAACGGCTTTTTCAGGCTCTTCGGCAAAAATAAAACTCGGCCTGTTACCGCTCTTGCCGTTGTCGGTGCACAGCGTGAACTGCGAGATAACGAGTATTTCGCCCTTAACTTCCTTAATTCCCAGATTCATAAGACCGTTTTCGTCTTCGAATATCCTCAAATCGGAGACTTTCTGTGCGAGTTTCGAAGAATTCTGCTCCGAGTCTCCTTTTTTTACACCAAGATACACCAGAAAACCCCTGCCTGTGCGGCTGTATTCCCTGTTATCGATAGTTACTGAAGATTCGAGCACCCTTTGTATTACTGCAATCATTTTTTTATACTCAAAACGCGGTCATTGCCGCCGTAATCTTTGAAAAATTCGTAGTCCGTTATATTCGCGTGACCGAGCATCGAGGTGAGAATTTCCTTTCTGTTGTACGAAATCTCAAGCCACATCCCGCGGTCTTTTTTAATTTCAAAAAGTTTTCTGTAAAATACAAGTCCGTCCGCCCCGTCAGTCAGCGCCTTATCCGGTTCGAAATTCCTCACTTCAACGTCAAGTTCTGCAAATTCTTGAGCGGAAATATACGGCGGATTGGATATTATAACATCGTACTTTATTCCCAGCTCCTGTTCAAGTTTCTCTATACACCCCGCTTCCGATAAAAAATCTATATTTCTGATTATGTATTTGCTGTTATCTGCTTTATTTTTAAGCAGATTAGATATTGTAATGTCTACCGCTTTATCGCTTGAATCGATGCCTGTATAATAGAATTTCCTGCCTGTCTTTTCGAGTTCTTTTATTACCGCGACGGCAATGCATCCCGAGCCTGTTCCAATTTCAAGTATGTTGAGATTATCCTTACCGGCAGAGGATTCCAGAAATTTTTCGACGAGCACTTCCGTATCAGGACGAGGTATAAGCACACCCGGCGACACGCTTATTTCATACCCGTAGAAATTTGTAACGCCAAGAATATACTGAAGCGGCTCGTGCGCAAGCCTTCTCTTAAGGAGCTCTTTGAAGCGTCCCGTTTCGGTTTGGTTAAGAGGTTTATCGAAATTGAGATAAAGGTCGAGTCTCGAGCAGGAAAGGACATGCGCGAACATGAGTTCCACGTTCAGCCTGGCGTCCTTAATGCCTTTTTTTGACAGAAGGTCAGCCGAATAGTTCAGTATCTCAAGAAGCGTATTGAGCTTTTCCGCCATCTTACCGTTTTTCGAAGACCGATTTTCCGTTCATCACAGTTCTCAGGACGGATATTTTGATAATATCCTGCGGCTGTACCGTGAATATGTCATCAGAAAGAACGACGAAATCAGCATACTTGCCCTTTTCAAGAGTGCCTTTCGTATCTTCTTCAAAGCCCGCGTAAGCGGCGTATATCGTGAACGCTTTTATCGCTTCGGCGACCGTTAGTTTCTGATTTAGTCCTGGAATATTTTTTATCGTCGTATCGAGCGGCTGCCTGTTCACAAGAATATGAATAAGAGCTATGGGGTTAATGATATTGCTGTACGGGAAATTCGAGCCGGCCGTTATTCTTCCGGTATTCTGAAGAAGAGAATTCCATAATCCGAGGTTTGCGGAATTAACATCAGGGATAAGGCCTTTCAGGTTTTCTATATTTCCCAGCGTCACTTCCGGCCTAACAGAAGGAATAATCTTCAATTCTCCCATGCGTTTAAGGTCGGCAGGCTGGACAAATTCGACATACTCGAAAATAATCCTCGCATCGTCGTGTTTCTTGTCCCTGAAAATCTTCTCAATGCTGTTGAGGTTGTCGTTTACTGCTTTATCGCCGACAGTTTTAATGCAGAACTGGAAATTTTTGTCGAGCGCTTTCTTAAGGTTGTTTTCGACGTCTTCCTGTGTAGCGTAGGCGCCTGTATTCTTCGAATCTTTCAGGTAACCGTCCTTCATCGACGCCGCCTGTAGGTTAAGCGCGCCGTCATAATCGATAGAGACAGAACGCACAGTAAGCTGGTCCTTGTAATTCTTCTCAATGCCTTTCTGCAGATATTCCTCAAACGTCTCGTCACCGACGCTTAAGACGCCGTAAACCTTCACCGAAAGGGCGCTGCTGTCGATGAGCTGCTTTAACAGCCTTATCGATTCCCTGTTCACAGTCCTGTCGTGAACTTCCGTAATACCGTATTTCGCAAGCTCCGTAGAAGCGAGTTTAACCGACTGGTACATATCTTCTTTCGAGATCTCGGGCGATTTATCCCTTATAAGGTTCACAGCGTTATCGAAAAGAAGTCCTGTGAGTTCGCCTTTTTCGTCCTTTTCAATCTCGCCGTCGTTTGGATTCGGCGTTGTGTTAGTGACCTGAAGCGTCTGCAGCATCTTCGAATTGCACCATGCCATATCGCCCGTAAGATTCAGCACATAAACGTTGAAATTCTTCGCGGCGCTGTCAAGAATGCTTTTGTTGAGCGCCAGCAGGTCGGATTCGGGAAAATTCAGCTCGTTCATCGCGAAACCGACTATCCATGAACCTTCTTTCTTCTCTTTGGCTTTTTCAGATATGACTTTTGTAATATCGGAAATCGATTTAGCATTAATGAAATTTATGAAGTTAAGATTCTTTCCGAATTCGACTAAAGAGCCTTCCATATCAATAAAACCTGGAATGACGGTCTTGCCCTTCAAATCCACCATATCCTTAGTCTCAAAGTTCTTCATTATCTCGTCATTCTTACCCGTTTCGAGAATTTTGCCGTCCCTCACGGCCATCGCTTCGGCAACAGTATTTTTCCCGTCCATAGTGTAGATCTTCCCGTTGAAATATACGGTCACGGGTGATCTCGAGCACGAGGTAAGGAGCATTAGCAGTGATAATATTAATATAGATTTAGCTATTTTCATTATAATTTGATTTAAATATTATTCTTTGAAAACGTATTAACATAACAAATAATAGGTTTTTATAAAATGCAATTTACATAAAATATTATAAAAATCTTCAAAATAAGGGGAATGCGGTAAAAATCTGAACTGATTCTTTAACTGGTATTGCATTATTGATTTTTTATTGATATTTTAATCATTATGAAACAAAGTAACGTATCAATGAAGGAAAAGTTTTCGATGAAGAAACTTTACTATTCAATCAGTGAAGTCAGCAAGATCACTGAACTTGAACAGTACGTATTAAGATATTGGGAAACAGAATTCGAACAGCTTAAACCGGCAAAGAACCTCGCAGGCAACAGGATATACACCAACAAAGACATAAAACTCATTCTTTATATCAAAAGGCTTCTAAGGGACGAAAAGTACACGATAGAAGGCGCGAAGAAACTTCTTAAGACTTATAATTTCAGGGATGAACAGCAGGAAGAGCAAAAGCCCGCTGAAAAGAAGAAATACCCGTCCCCGTTCCTTCACAGAGAGCCGAAACAATCAAAGGAACTCAGCCTGTTCAACTCCGAATCGCGCAAAGAGGAACAGGACGAACCCGGAAAAACCGAAATCCGCAGAGACCTTAGGGAATTAAGAAATTTCCTTACGGAACTTCTCGACGACATAGATTAACACATCTTACTGATTAATTTACTCAACGATTTTATAGCAGCGTCCTTTTCGACCCTGCCGAAGTTTATTATTATAGAATATAAATGACCGTCGTCTATGTTCTTGCTGTAGTATTTCTTTATGTATTCCTTCCGGTTTCTGTCCTCCGTCTCGATGAATTTTAACGCCGCTCCCCTGTCGATGTTAAAATACTCGGCCGAGTACGCAACGCGCCTGTCGAGAGGCTCGATAAGCCGCAAATGGAGGCCGTGTTTCAGTCCTGCCGTTATAATATTCGCTCCCCTTCCCACGAGTATGATGTTGCCGAGATAAGCGAGATGGTAAATTGTCATGCTTATCCGGTGAATCAGTTTGTGCTCCGACGGGTGCAGTCCGAACAGCTGTTCGAGCACTGTCTGAAATTCAGGGATTTTCCTTTCGGGCATGAACCTTTCGAGCTCTCTGGGCATCTCGTAATCTTCCATCACTTTTTCGAGAATGTTCTTGTCGAACAGCGCCCATTTCTCTTCGGGCTTAATTGAATTAATCCTGTCGAGAAGCTTGTTCGCAAAATCGAACCCGCCTGCTCCTGTTTCGCGGGATATCGTAATGAAGGGTTTCGTGTTTCTTTCAGTATGCATGGAGGATTTGGATCTTTCAGATAATTTCTCCATGTATTCTTCAACTATCCGTATAGAAGACCTGTTATCCATAGACCCTCCTTTTGTTCAATTGTAAAAAACTTTTTTTTAAATGTATACAGAAAAAATTTTTCTTTTTCCCTTGAGAATCGCCAAATATCTGATATTTTTGCAATAAATTGATTACATTTATTTTTAAAATACATACCGATGGCTGACAATAAAATCATTTTTTCTCTTGTAGGAGTAAACAAGTTCTTTCCGCCTCATAAGCAGGTGCTGAAAAATATTTATCTTTCGTTTTTCTACGGCGCGAAGATAGGAATAATCGGACTTAACGGTTCGGGGAAATCGACCCTGCTTAAAATCATAGCGGGAATCGAAACTGAATTCGACGGCGAACTTCATTTCACGAAAGAATATTCCGTAGGATTTCTTTCGCAGGAACCCGAGCTCGACGATACGAAGACAGTTAAAGAAACTGTGATGGAAGGCCTCGGTGAAATAGTGACGATACTTAAGGAATACGAAGAGATAAACAACAAGTTCGCTGAACCGATGGACGACGATGAAATGACGAAGCTTATAGAGCGTCAGGGCGAACTGACGGAGATAATAGAGCATAAAGGCGGATGGGAAATCGACGCGAAGCTCGAACGCGCCATGGACGCGCTCCGCTGCCCGCCCGAAGACGCGGTTGTCGGTAACTTAAGCGGCGGCGAAAGAAGGCGCGTGGCTTTGTGCAAACTGCTTCTGACGGAACCTGACATTCTTCTTCTCGACGAGCCGACGAACCATCTCGACGCCGAATCGGTCGAGTGGCTTGAAATATTCCTTCAGCAGTACAAGGGCACTGTTATCGCGGTTACTCACGACAGATATTTCCTCGACAACGTTGCTGGCTGGATTCTCGAACTCGACCGCGGAGAAGGCATTCCGTGGGAAGGAAATTACTCCTCCTGGCTCGACCAGAAGGCGAAGCGTCTTGAGATGGAGGAAAGAAGCGAAAGCAAGAGGAAGAAGACACTCGAACGCGAACTTGAATGGGTGCGCATGTCGCCGAGAGCGAGACACGCGAAGTCGAAAGCCAGACTGCAGGCATACGACAAACTTCTTAACGAAGACACGAAGGAAAAAGAAGAGAAACTCGAAATATTCATACCCAACGGTCCTAGACTCGGCAACAAGGTTATAGAAGCGCACGGAGTAAAAAAATCATTCGGCGACAAGCTTCTTTTCGAGAACCTTGAATTCTCTCTGCCCCCCGCCGGGATAGTGGGCGTAATAGGTCCGAACGGCGCGGGAAAGACCACGCTTTTCAGGATGATTCTCGGAACTGAAAAACCGACAGGCGGCAGTTTCGAGGTCGGAGAGACTGTGCAGATAGGATACGTCGACCAGAGCCACATAGAGCTCAATCCCGAGGACAGCGTCTGGCAGGCGATATCAGAAGGTGCCGAATCAATCGAGCTCGGAGGCAAGCAATTCAACTCGCGCGCGTACGTCGGCAGGTTCAATTTCAACGGCGCCGACCAGGAAAAGAAGGTCAGGATGCTATCGGGCGGCGAAAGAAACCGCCTGCACCTCGCGCTCACTCTGAAATCGCAGGCGAACGTGCTTCTGCTCGACGAACCGACGAACGACATCGACGTCAACACTCTTCGCGCGCTCGAGGAAGGCCTCGAGGATTTCGCGGGATGCGCGGTGATTATTTCGCACGACAGGTGGTTCCTCGACAGGATTGCCACGCACATACTCGCCTTCGAGGGCAACTCTGAAGTTTATTTCTTTGAAGGAGGATATTCAGAATATGAGGAGAACAAGAAAAAACGTCTCGGCGACGCGGGACCGAAGAGAATCAAGTTCAGGAAGTTAGTTGAGTAAAGCGGACACAATATTGTCATCGCTGACAAGACTAAAAACTGACATACTTGATTTCATATTCCCGAAGATCTGCATCGTAACCGACGAGCGTCTTTCAGACGATAATTCGAACGATTTTATCGCAGACGAAGTTTTCTCCAAAATCGAAAAAGTTAAGGACGAAGACCTTACACTCATCAAAGCGAAAATTAATTCCGACTTCTTCTTCTCGCGCTACGCGTTTGTTCACGATAACGAAATGCAGACTCTTGTTCATTACCTTAAGTACAAGGGCTTTTCAAAGATAGGAACTTACCTCGGCGAAACAATCGGGAATATTCTTGCGAAAAAATTTCAGGAAAACCTGTCGGGCTACAGATACATTCATCCCGTGCCTTTGTTCGACACGAAAGAGCGCGAAAGAGGATATAACCAGAGTCAGTTCATCTGCAAAGGAATCTGCAAAGCTACGGGACTTGAAATCAGGAACGATATCGTTTACCGCAAGAGATACACGAAATCGCAGACGGGATTATCCTATACGGAAAGAGCGCGGAACGTAAGGGACGCTTTTGAGCTGAAGAAGAAATTCAATCCCGGTTCGGTTAAGGAAGGCATTATCGTGGTTGACGATGTAATCACAACCGGCTCGACAATAAAGGAAGTTATACGCACACTCAAGCAGAATCTCGACGTGAAGATTGGCGCCGTGTCTGTTTGCCTCGCTAAGGATTGATTCTTTCAAGGGCCGCAAGCAGTTTATTCACGTCCTCTTCGTTGTTGAAGAGATGCGGCGATATCCTTAAAAACCCTTCGCGCAAAGCTATGAAAATATTTTCCTTTTCGAGTGCGGAATGAACGGCGGCATTCTTAGTATTATCCTTATAAGAAAATATAACTATGTTCGAACGGTGCTTTTCGGACCTGTCGGATTCGATTGTATAATTTTCATTAAGCCCATCAGCGAACAAATCGTGAAGTTTCATAATATGATTGAAAATATTACCGACACCGAGCTTCAGGAACAGTTCAAGCGACGATTCCAGCCCTATCATTCCCAAGGTGTTCGGCGTTGAGTTCTCGTACGCCGCGCCGTCGTCCCTGAAATCGAGTTTGTAATCCAGAAAATTCTCGAACCTGTAGTTGACGCTCGTTGTGGCGGCGTAAGTCGGATGAATAACGTTTCTCATTCTCTGAGGAATGTATGAAAAGCCGATGCCGGCCGGCGACATCATCCATTTCTGGGAGCCCGTAGCGACGAAATCCGGGTCAAGCGATTTAACGTCCATGGGCACTATGCCCGTGCTCTGAATTGCGTCAACAACAAGATACGTTCCGTGCTCCTTACAGAGTTTCTTTATTTCGTAAAGGTCGTTCCTGAATCCGAGAAATTCTACGGAGCTGATTGTAAGCACGCGCACGTCTCCCCTTTTTAAAACGGTTTCGATGTCTTCAGTTTTAATCTTCCCGTTGACAGAAGGGATTTTAATATTTTTTATTCCGCGGAGTTTTTCCTGATTCATCCATGCGTAAACAATAGCGGGAAATTCGGAATCGGCGTATGCTACGCAGTCGCCCTTGCCGGGATTTATCCCGTTGGCGAATATATTCAATCCGTGCGTCGTGCATCCCGTAATGATTATTTCCTTTTCGTCCGCGTTAATAAGTTTCGCGGCAAGCTCCCTTATGCGGTCTTTCATTCTGTTGTTGAAATCGCTAAGGTTGTCGTTGGTGTATGTGAATTTATTTATGTATTCCGTAAGCCGCCTGTTAGTCTCGAGCGAATACGGTCCGTAATGCGCCGAATCGAGGTAAACACAGGATTCCGCCATTGGGAAAAACTTTCTTGCGTCTTTTATGTCTGAAAGAACTTCAAACTCTTTTCTTATTTCTTCTGAATTCATTTTTTCTTTTTCTTCTTCTTCGTCTGCTTATCCTCGGGCAGGTTTCCGGGATAAATCTTTTTGTAGTTTTCGAAATAGAACATTATGTATTCAACATACTTGTACGGCTCCTGCCAGTTATTAAGAGTGCCGCCCGGCGGACGACCCAGTTTCGGCCAGACGAGTTTATGAACTGAATCCTGATTCGCCGCGAGATACGGATAATACTCTTTAACGTTATCCCATTTGTTGTAGTCCTTTCCGAAATAATTCGCTATCGTCATAGCGTCGACCACCCTGTTAAGTCCGGCGTTGTAAGCCGCAAGCGCGAATTTAACCTTGTCTTCGCCCGTGAATTCAAACGAAGCAACGAGCGTAGCGTAATAATACATACCCGCTGTAAGGTTGTTGTAAGGCGTCTTGGTGTCTTCGAGTTTAAGTTCGTTCTGAAGCCCGAGACCTGTGCCCGGCATAATCTGCATCAGCCCGTAAGCACCGGCTCTTGAAACCGCTTCGGGATTGAAATAAGATTCCTGTCTTATCATCGCGAGAATAAGCCGCCAGTCGAGCTTGTAATGATTGCACTGTTCCTTTATAACGTCACCGTATGCAGAAACGAGTTCGTTCACGTTCCCGATAGTGAAAGTCATCTTCCTGTCAAACAGGTTCGTGCGCAGAGTCGCGAGTTCGCTTGACTTCTTCGCCGTATCGAGCGGATACATCATTTTATTGAAGCATACGATATTGAAAACTGACTGCCAGTTTGTATAATATTTTTCTATCGTATATTCCGTCCTGCTTCCGCCGCTCTTAATCGGATTGTCGTTCTTCTTATCCCTGTTGTCTCCTATGGGAGAAATCGGCTCTTCATTTTCCTTTATGTCCGTACGGATTTTCTTTTCTTTGCAGGAATCGAAAGACTGCACCAAAGCCGTTAGAAACGCGGCG
>CAIKZJ010000127.1 GCA_903831845.1 uncultured Ignavibacteriota bacterium | reverse complement strand
TTTTCCCCAGAAATTTTTCCGGAGGCGTATAAAGCACTTCCGGAGTTCTTGTATGATAATCGAGATAGACGCCGTTGTAATCCTGGACGAACATAAGATCAGGAAGCGCGGAAAGAAGAGCGCGGTTCTTGCTTTCGCTCTGTTTCAAAGCGTCTTCAGAACGCTTGCGCTCAATAGTCATAGCGACCTGTGTGGAAACGAATTCGAGAATATTCATATCCTCGACGGTATATCTCACGCCTTCGGTATATGACTGAACAGCAATAAGACCGATTGTAACGTCGTTAACTTTCAGCGGAACGCCCAGCCAGTCAACTGACTCCGATCCTATCGGGATTATTTCTCCGGTGTCCTCGAGTTTCTTTATTATTTCCGGTGTTGCGAGAAGCGGTTTGCCCGTGCGGATAACATACTCGGTTATGCCCCTTCCGGGTTTCTGTGTTATTACAGCCTCGTCGTATTCATCGACGAAATATGGAAAAGATATCAGGTCCTTTTCCTTGTCGTAAATCGCAATGTAAAAATTCTTTGCGGGCATCAGCGTCGAAACGATATTATGAATCGACCGGAAAAGATCATCGAGGTTTTCAGCTTCGTGGGCGGCTTCAGAAATGCTGTAAGCCGCTGTTACGAGTTCGTGTGATTTCTGTCTTTCAGTTATGTCGATCTGCGTGCCCCAGATACCAAGAAGCTTGTTTTCCTTGATTATGCCTATCGAATTATTCAGGAATACCGCTTTTTTTCCGTCAGCGGTCAGTTCTTCAGTAACAACATTTCTTATATTATAACCGCTCTCGAACAGATCATGGAAAGCTTTGATATTGAGCTCGTTATAATCATTGCCGTGAAGTTCGATGAGCTTTTTCCCGATAACACCGGAAACAGAATTAAACCCGTACATTTTGGCGAATGCAAGATTGCATTCCGAAAGAAATCCCTGTTTGTAAATATTTTTTATTTTTACTTCTGACGGTTCATTTATATCGACCGGCTCTCTGAATTCAAGGTAAGATATACCTTCCGAAGTCTGTTCAATAAAATTTTTATACTTTCTTTCGTTTTCAATCAGGAGGTCTTCATAATTCTTCTGCTCGTCAATTTCCGTGAGAACGGCGACTGTATAATTTATTCCGCCGCGTTTAATCCTGCTTGTGCGCACTTCATGCCAGACATAAGAACCTCCCTGTGCTTTCGACATGTAACGGAGTTTAAGAGGCTTGTCAGTTTTATCTTCCGAAAAATAATTAAGAGCATAATTCAGGTCATCAGGGTGAACAAGATTGTAGAAAGAATCAATCGGACTGTTTATAAGTTTTTCTTTTGGTATGCAGACTATTTCGGCTACTTTGTCATCGGCGTAAATTACCTTACCGCTGCTGAAAATTGCAACACCGACCAAAGAACTTTCTGTAAAGATAGAGAATAATTCTGCGATATTCACAATACGCTAAATATAACTTATGCAATTTTAACATTTTCAAATGTTATATGCACTGTATTTAAGAAGAAAAAAATATTCGCTATCTTGCATTAAATTATCATCTGAAAATTGAAGAATAAGACGGTTTTAGCAATAGGGGCGCATCCGGACGATATAGAATTCGGATGTCCGGTAACAGTAAGGAACTATATTGATCATGGACACACTGCATACTATATCATTGCAACTAACGGCGAAAACGGCTTCAAGAAAAAATCAATGACGCGGCAGGAGAGAATTAACGTCCGCAAGAAGGAGCAGCTCAAAGCGGCATCGATGGTCGGGGTGAAGAAAGTGTTTTTTCTTGATTACAGGGACGGTTTTCTCGAATACACAGACGAACTAAGGAAAAAACTTACAAAAATTATAAAAGAACTGCGTCCGGAAATAATATTATCATTCGATCCGGCAAACCTTGAATTCAACAACATCAACCTGAATCACCGCGACCACAGGACTATCGGACGCGCGGTGTTCGACGCTGTTTTCGCGGCGAAGAACGATCATATTTATCCCGACAAAAACGGGAAGCACATGGTGAAGCAAATGCTGTTCTTCGGCACGCACAAACCCGATTACCGCGTCGATATAACAGACTCGCTGCAATTCAAACTCGACATCTTCAGATGCTTCGATTCGCAATTTCCCAACTACGATAACTTCGCGTCATTCCTGAAGGAAAACATAATACCGAAGGACGAAAACGGCAGGTATTATGAGGAGTTCAGGAAGATGGACGTGGTGCAGATCTCTTACTGACAATTAGTAATTAATAATTAGTAATTAATAATTAGTAATTGAGGAGCGGTTTCAATTAGCCTTTGGATTTTCCTCCTACTCTGTCATTCCTGCATGCTCCTGGCAGGAATCCAGGAAAAAACACCAAACAAAGTGCAAAATAAAAGGACACGTTAAGGTTGAATAAGCATTTCTTTATTTGATCCCCGCCAAAAGCATGC
>CAIKZJ010000126.1 GCA_903831845.1 uncultured Ignavibacteriota bacterium | reverse complement strand
TTTTTAGTTACACTAACAATTAATACTGCCGCCGTTAAGAGAAATGATGAAACAGATAATATAAAACTCATATTTTCTCTGAAAAAATATCTCGGCGATCCCGGTAGTATAAGCATATCACCCGGTTCTAAGACAGGGTTATATCTTGATTCTTTTTCTTTTACTTTTTCCTCCCAAAGAAAATCATTATAATCCAAATATGTTATTTTATCTTTAGTAACTCCAGCGGTATCGTTTTTCGGCCTGTACAATCTTATTTTATCTAGTTCGGCTTCTGTAGTAGGTCCTCCGGCAAATGACAGCAGGTCTATTACAGTCGTTCCCTTAGGTATAAGGTATTTTCCAGGATTCTTAACATAACCCCAGACATTTACTTCCATGTTTACCTTGTCAGGCTCTCCGAAATTATAATATCCGCCCTGCATATTCTGGCGTTCATACGCGCCTATCTTCACTTTGTCATCCTGACAATAAGAAGATAAATATGCAAATGAAAATACTAAAAACAAAAATAATTGAATGTGTCTCAATATGATAAAATTTTTTAAATATATCAGTTTTTCACTTAAAACTAAATATACTTAAGGGGTATAAAATATAAAAAAACAACGAAAATTAGCGCTTTTTGTATCTAATGACCTGATTTTCCTTTCGGCATCGCATTCCATAAAAAGGACATAATTATTGCTCCGATTATTGCAAATGGAATAGGCCAGAGTTTCCATACCTGCCATCCGTAATTAGTGGTAATGAAACCTACCGCCTGACCAACAAATGCTCCTGCCAGATACTGAAATCCGTCAATCAGACCCGCAGCCGTAGCCGCCGCTTTCCTTCCTCCGAAATCCATCGAAGCCGCCCCTCCTATCATTCCGTGAGCGCCGTTTACGAAAAATGACAACAGCATAATCATTATTGCGGCAAAATAAGGACCTAAACCCAGTGTGTCCGATAATGCGAACAATAACAAAATTACAACCATGCCCACAAAACCGTATACTATCACCGGCGCACGCCTGCCTGTATAAACCCGGTCGGACATTATTCCGAATACGAATCCGCCGATTATCCCGAGTATCGCTATTCCCCACGCCGCAATCTGATAAGGGGCGTCAGTTCCGGCAACGCCGTATATATCCTTGAAATATACCGGATACCATGCATCCACGACACTCCTCCTCACAAATCCTATCATCATAGAACCTATGCCTATCATCCACATAGTCTTGCTCGCGAAGACTTTCTTCAGTACATCGCCAAGACTCACTTTTTCATTCGGGTCAAAAGCCCCGTCACCGGTATCCATGTTGCCGTATCCGGCTTCTGCAGGCGTATCCCTCACTAAGAAGATTGTAAGAATAAAAAGTATCAGAACCAGAAATCCGGGAATCCAGAACGCCCACTTCCATGAAAGTGAAGAAGCAATAAAGGGTGTCACTGAAAACGAAAGTATTAAGCCGAACCTTATCAGCACGCCGAATATCGCTGCGAATGTTCCCCTCTCGCGAATGTGAAACCACTGAGCGTTTATCTTCACAATAGATAAAGCGCCGAATGCCTGGAAATAACCGTTTATGGCCCATACGATTGCCATTGTCCACAGAAGTGACTGCTTGGAAAATCCGTACAGCAGAACCGCGTCCTTCGCTACTTCCTTCCCGTTCATGACCGCCGGAACCGAGACCATGTATCCTGCTGCGCCGAAAATGAAATTCATTATTATCACACCCACGCATCCTATCAGGAATGATTTTCTGCCTCCTATCTTGTCCGCTATCGGTCCGTTTATAACGACGGCCAGCCCGTACACCAGAGGAAGAAGCGTCTCGAATATCCCGAGGTCGCCCTTTGTCCAGCCGAATATCGACTGCAGTGTCGGCGCGTTCGCTGAAAAATTGTAACGGGTCATGTAGAACAAAGAATACAGAAATCCGATGGTTATCCAGTTCTGGAACCTTCTTGTGCGGTATTCCTTTTCCCTGAATTGTGAAGGAATGGCGTTTTCCATTTGTTAAAATTAATTTGTTAATAGATATGAACAGCGAGCCAGTAACAAACGGGTCTTCTGCTCGTGTATTTTACTCTGTGCCTGACGCTGCGGGGAATGAACACATATTCCCCCTTCCGGAGCAATATTGAAGAATCCCCGAATTCAATTTCGGCTTTTCCCTGAAGCAGAATAACCCATTCGTCCTGTTTCTGCTTCATCCATTTTCCGGCAGGAGTAATATTGCCTTTTGAAATAATTTTTTCAATCCTGATATTTTTCTTCGATAACAGATCAGCTGAATATTCTTCAGTGAAATCATGTTTCTGAGGTATGCC
This sequence comes from uncultured Ignavibacteriota bacterium, assembly GCA_903831845.1. GTDB lineage: Bacteria > Bacteroidota > Ignavibacteria > Tepidaquicellales > Tepidaquicellaceae > CAIKZJ01. The sequence continues at coordinate 870 of CAIKZJ010000126.1, read as the reverse complement.
GAAAATATTTTTTACCGTGTATTTCTTGCGTAGATTCCCAGCCATTCTGCTCTCGTTTGGATTTCCTCTATAACGAAACCGTGCTTTCTTAAGGCGGAACTTATCTTAAATTTTTCTTCAATGAGTATTCCCGATAAAAATAACTTTCCGTTCTTCTTTAGTTTCATTTTCATAAGTCCCAGCGTGCTTATTATAACAGAACTGATTATGTTTGCGCAGATAACGTCAAATCCCTTTTCCCGTACGCCTTCCAGCGGAGCGTGATACAGTTTTACCTTTCCCGATACCCTGTTTGACGCAAAACATTCCTTCGCGTTCTCTATTGAGTCTTCGTCTGTTTCGTTTGCCACTGCCTTCGAAGCCCCCATCTTTATTCCGGCTATTGCAAGCACTCCCGTGCCGCAGCCGTAATCGAGAAGGTAACCTGGTTTCCTGCCGAGATGCTTTGTCATTAATTCAAGAACAAGGCATGTCGTCTCGTTGTGCCCAGTGCCGAATGCCATCTTGGGGTCTATCTGAATTTTAATTCTGCCCCTGTATTTTCTTACTTTGTCCTTCTTCCATGAAGGATAGATAATAACCTTATCGGAAATAAATACCGGCTCGATGCTTTTCTCCCATTCCTCGTTCCAGTTCCTGTTCTCGATTTCTTCAATCAGAAGTTCAGCACTGCCGTGTGTGTAATTTTCCATGAATCCGACCAGGAAAGCGTCCCTGTCTTCAGCCGGAATGTATATTTCGATTGCAGATTCGCTCTCTTCAAACGATGTGATTCCGTGTGTGTATAGAAATGCGGTTAATACTTCGTATGATTCCGGTTCAAAACCGATTGTTATTTTCGCTATTTTTCCTTTTTTCATCAGAATACTC
>CAIKZJ010000125.1 GCA_903831845.1 uncultured Ignavibacteriota bacterium | reverse complement strand
TCATCAGTTTATAGTTTCTACGGCATCTGGTTTGCAAATGAAAATACCGGTTATGTCTGCGGACATAACGGAACGTTTGCCGTAACTACAAATTCCGGCGCGAACTGGACAAACTGGTCGATTACATATAAAGACCTTTATGATATCAGCGGTGTGTCGCCTGAACAGGTTTTTGCAACGGGCACAACTACGCTTAAATATTCAAACGGCGAATTTACAACTCTACCGAAAATATACGACTGGTATTATTTCGGGATTCACTTTATTAACGCGAATACCGGAACGGCTGTAGGTTTAAGAGGCGCTATCGTCAAAACAACTAACGGCGGCTCAATCTTTGTCGGGAAGGAATCCGAAATTGTTCCGGCAAATATGTATCTTGCAGGCAATTATCCGAATCCTTTTAATCCTTATACTGTAATTAAATTCGGGATTAACTCTTCCGCCGTACTTAACTCCGAACCCGTACGTCTGCTCGTTTATGATATGCTCGGCAGAAAAGTCCGCACTCTTGTAAACGAAACACTGTCGCCCGGCAGCTATGAAGTCACCTTCGACGCTTCCGGTCTCCCGAGCGGCGTTTATTTCTGCACGCTTATAAGAGGGAATCAGAGATTGTCAAACAGGATAGTGCTGCTGAAATAAAAAACGGTTTAAAGCGGCGCCGGGTGCTACCACCCGACGCGCAGGGCGAAGGCCTGTAAAATATAACCATCATTCGTCAACAAGCCCCGTAGGGGCGAAACCGAATAGAAAAACAAAATAGAGGGAAAAACAGCCCCGTAGGGGCGACACAATTTTCTGATTTTTAAAATACGTTCGGAAATGTGCCGCTCCTACGGAGCTCAAACTATTATGGTTTGAATATGCTATTCGGTTTCGCCCCTACGGGGCTTAGAGCTATCATGCCTTCTCATAATTGGTTTCTCCGAAGAAGCAATTTGCATAAAAAACGGGTTTTGATTTTTAATAAATCAAAACCCGTTTTGTAAACTGGATGACCCAAAGGGTGCCCCCGGCTAAAAACATGCCGGAATGACAAACAAAATTACTAATTACTAATTACTAATTATTAATTACTAATTGAAACTAAAACCCGAACTCCGTCTTCAAAATATGCGCTGCCCCTTCCTCAAAACTCCTCGGCCTGTACTCCGGCATAATCGTCTTCAGATAAGAGATGTCCGTTAATTTCTGGTACATCCCGTCCGGCTTCGTCGCGTCCCACTTTATCTCGCCGTCGTAATTCACGAGTTTCCTCACCGTCTCAACGTACTCCGCTATCGTGTTGTCCGTGCCCGTTCCCACGTTCACGATTTCCGGCTGGTTGTAATTTTCAATCAGATATATCAAAGCGTCCGCGCAGTCCTCTACATACAACGCCTCTCTCCTCGGCTTGCCCGTTCCCCAGAAAACCGGCGCGACGCCCTCTCTCTTCGCCGACACCATTTTCATGATCGTCGCCGCGAAGAAATGGCTGTTCTGAAGATTGTAATTGTCCTTCGGTCCGTACATGTTAGTCGGCATCGCTTCAATCGCGTTTATTCCGTACTGGTCCCTGTACAACTGGCACGCCACTATTCCCGTGCCCTTCGCCACGGCGTATCCCTTGTTCGTTTCCTCAAGCGGTCCCGTCATGAAACGCGATTCGTGTATCGGCTGCGGGTTCTCCTTCGGATATATGCACGTCGAACCCGTGTAAAGTATTTTTGTCTTAGGTGAATGTTCTTTTATAGATTCAAGTGTATATAAAATCATCAGCGCGTTCTGGTATAAAAAGTCCGCCTGCCTCATGCTGTTCGCGAGAATTCCGCCCACAAGCCCCGCTACCATGAAAAGATATTCCGGCTGTATATTCTTAAGAAAATCATCGACCATCTGCTTGTTCAGCAGGTCGAATTCCGTGTCCTTCGATACCGCGTATATGTTCTTGTATCCCTTCGCTTCAAGCCGTCTCACCACTGCGCTTCCGAGCATCCCCGAACCGCCGAATACCGCTGTCTTTGCTTTGTTTGCCATCAGTGTTATATAATTAAAATTTTTCTTTCTGTCATTTCCTCTATCGCGTACTTTATTCCTTCCTTGCCCGTCCCCGACTGCTTCATTCCGCCGTAAGGCATCGAATCGACCCTGAACGCCGATACGTCGTTTATAACAATTCCGCCCGCTTCAATGTTCTCGAAAGCGTGCATCGCGTGCTTCAAATCGTTCGTGAAAACTCCTGCTTGCAGTCCGTATTCGGAATTGTCGACTTCCTCAACCGCTTTTTCGAAATTCTCGAACTGCTGAAGCGTCAGCACGGGCGCGAATACTTCCTTCGAATTCACGTTGCACGAAACAGGCGCGTTTGCGATGACGGTCGGCTCCAGCACCGCGCCTTTCCTGCCGCCGCCCGCCAGAAGTTTGCCGCCCGATTCGAGCGCTTCGAGTATCCATCTTTCCGCGCGCTTTGCTTCCGTCTCGTTTATCATCGGCCCCGCCAGACAATTCTCGTTGTCAGGGTCGCCGAAAACAACTTTCTTTGTTTCTTCTATTATAAGAGATTCAAATTCTTTGTAAATGCCCTTGTGAACGAAAACCCTCTGCACTGAAATGCACGACTGTCCCGCCGAATAAAACGCGCCCGTCACTATCTTCGCTACTGCCGTTTTCACGTCCGCCGATTTGTCGACAATCACTCCCGCGTTGCCGCCGAGTTCCAGAGCGATTTTCTGTCTCGAAAGTTTTTTCTTTATGCCCCAGCCCACGAGCGGACTGCCCGTGAAACTTATCATCTTTATCCTGTCGTCAGCGAGAAATTCCTCTATCTCCGAGCCTGATGAAGTCACGACGTTCACGGGACAGAAATCCAGACCTGTTTCTTTCGCCGCTTCCATTATAATCTTTACCGTTTCGATTCCGCTGCAAAGCGACGCCGACGCGGGTTTCAGCAGTACGGTGTTTCCCGCCGCGAGCGCGGGAGCAAGTTTGTGCGCCACGAGGTTCACGGGAAAATTCCACGGAG
>CAIKZJ010000124.1 GCA_903831845.1 uncultured Ignavibacteriota bacterium | reverse complement strand
CGAACTTCAGGACAGACCCCGAAGGATTCCATCCTTACATGAGGGATGAGAACAACGTAAGGCCCTGGGTAAAGCCCGGTACACCCGGACTCGAGCACAGGATAGGCGGTCTTGAGAAACAGCACATATACGGAAACATCAGTTACGAATCAGAAAACCATCACCTGATGGTTTCGCTGCGCGAAAAGAAAGTAAAGAATATCGAGAACGATATTCCCGAACTCGAAGTTCACGGTTCGAAAGACGCTGAACTTCTCGTGCTCGGATGGGGCAGTACATACGGCGCGATAGCTTCGGCTGTAGAAAATCTGAACGCGAAGGGAGTAAAAGTCTGCTTCGCTCATCTGAAATATCTGAACCCGATGCCGAAAAACACTGTTGATATATTAAAGAAGTACAAGAAGATTCTTGTTCCCGAGGTTAACATGGGACAGCTTGCAGCGCTGATAAAGATGAATTATCTTATTGACGTGATACAGTACAACAAGGTTAAGGGAACACCGTTCAAAGCGGCGGAAATAGAATCAAAAATTGAAGAAACTTTAAAAGGAAATTAATCTGACAAAAATGAGCGAAAAAGCAGAAACAAAATATACAGCAAAAGATTTTTCATCCGGTATAGACGTTCGCTGGTGTCCGGGCTGCGGAGATTATTCCATCCTGGCGCAGGTTCAGAGGTCATTTCCGGCAATGATAGAAAAAGAGAAGGAAAAAGTAGTGTTCATATCGGGCATCGGTTGTTCAAGCCGTTTTCCGTATTACATGAACACATACGGTTTCCACACGATTCACGGAAGAGCGGCGGCAATCGCTTCCGGCGTGAAGACAGCCAATCCCGACCTTTCCGTATGGATGGCGACCGGCGACGGCGACTGTCTTTCTATAGGCGGAAACCACTTCGTGCATCTTCTGAGAAGGAACATAAACATCAACGTTCTTCTTTTCAACAACAGGATATACGGATTGACGAAGGGTCAGAACTCGCCCACTTCCGAACACGGCAAGGTAACGAAATCGACGCCGCACGGGAACGTAGAATATCCTCTGAATCCCATCGCGATGGCGATAGGCGTTGAAGGAACATTCGTAGCGAGAGCGCTCGACGTGGACGCGAAGCATCTGCAGTCGCTGATACTCGCCGCGAGCAAGCACAGAGGAACGTCTTTCATCGAGATACTCCAGAACTGCGTCATTTTCAACGACGGCGCATTTGATTACTACACGCTGAAAGAAAACAGGGACGACCGCGTTCTTTACATCGAGCACGGAAAGCCGCTTGTATTCGGAAAGCAGAAAGACAAAGCGATAATGCTTGACGGTTTCACGCCTAAAGTAATCGACCTTAACGACGGCAAGCACAGCATAAACGACGCGCTCGTGTACAATTCGAAGTCGAAGGAACTTGCTTACATATTAAGCCAGTTCACCGACAATCCTGCTCTGCCGATGCCTGTCGGAATATTCCTCGACCTTGATTACACTACGTTCGAGGACGATATTACGCAGCAGATAGCGGACACGAAGAAGAAGTACGGCGAAGGCGACATCAACGAACTTCTCATGGGAAATTCTTACTGGGAAATAGATTAAGGAATATTTTTTCCGATAACGACAAGGGCTGATGATTTCATCAGCCCTTTTTTATTTTCTAATCTCAAAATCATTTTGAGGAATTATACTGTCGTCCCTACGGGACTCTGTTTTTCTTACATTCAATAAGCTAAAATACTGTCGTCCCTACGGGACTCCTTTTATTCCCTTTTTCAGACTACAACCAGGGAAAGGAAATCACTTAGATAGAACCGAGAGACTCTCGGATACGGAGTGTATATACAAAAAGGGCTGATGATATCATCAGCCCTTTTTCGTTTATAATGTTTTTTTAACACCCACCCCCGTCCGCCTTCGGCGTCCACCCCCGCCAGCGGGGGACATAAGGGTTTTTATTCAATTAGTAATCCAGGCCGAGAGAGAACATATACATCGGCGAGGTGAATCGCTGCAGGTTATACTGCCATGCGACGTCCATCCTGACCGGGAATCCGAACAGGACTATTCTCATACCGAAACCCGGAGCCATGAGCAGGTCTTTAGTCTCGACGTTGCCGTCGTTGCTCTTGTTAATCAGCTGAAGTTTCTTCGTGTCGTTCCACGCGCTTCCCGCGTCGAGGAATATGTTACCCATGATATTCTGGAAACCGAGCGGCAATGCGCCGAGTATCAGGTACCTGAATATCGGGAAACGGAGTTCCATATTATAGAGAGCGTACTTTGAGCCCTGCTTCGCGTTGTAATTAAATCCTCTTAACGGAGTGACGAGTGAAGCGAAGACGAAGTTGTCAATGCTTTCGCCGAAAGGCACGGTGCTGTTCTCGAAATTCCAGTTAATCCAGTTGTCGGTGCCGCCGAGATAGAATTTCTGCGGGTTCTTTCCGAAGCTCGCGCCTCCCGTAAGTCTCATCGCGAATGAATATCCTTCGCCTATCTTGAAGTATTTTCTGAAATCTCCGATGAGAGAGTAAAATTCGGAGCTTTGCGAGCCGAGTTTCGGCGATGCAAGCGCCGTGAGGTTGTATCTCGTGCCTTTTTCCGGATACAGGTAACCGAAAAGAGTGTTGTCGTGAACGTAACTCAATGAGGGCACAGTCAGGTATTTTCTCTGAAGCGGGTCAGTGCCGTCGTCGAGGTTTTCCCTCGTTATGCTCATAAGTGCTATTCCGCCGTCAATCCTGTTGAATCTGTTAATCGGATACGACATGTTTACGTTGCCGCCTATTGTTCTGTACCTGTAAAGCTGGTTTCCGGCGCCGAGTCCTCTGTCATAAAGAACGAACCTTGCCGTGTGGTACATTTCGAAACCGTAATCTATTCTTTTCGGCATGTACTGGTAAGCGACGGCGTAGTCGCTGTTCTTAAGGTCGATAACCATCGAAGTAAGAAGCGTTATCCTGTGGTTTCCGAGCATATCGCTTAAAGAAACCTGCGCTACGCCCTGCACGCCGTAGTAGCTGGAATAAATAGCGTTTCCGTAAACGAGGTCGGGCGTGAATCTTATCTTGTATTTATTAACCTTGAACGAGCCGTCTTCATTCGTGTTATTCTCAATCTTGAAATTTGTGTTGTTCGCGTACAGGGAATCAGTGCCGTATATGTCGGTCTTTTTGTTGCCGATATCTTTTAATTTAATTCTGATGTCGCTGCCGTATATCTTTAAAGTGTCAGACCCTTTCACCGATTTGAGAGTGTCGTTGTTCAGAGCCATGTTGAGCGAGTCTCTTCCTCTTATATCCTGTCCTATACCGTTGGTATCCGTTCTGACAGAAGCCGTATCCGTTTTCATAGCATAGATCATGCTCTGCTGTTTTTTCTTTTCGAACTGTGTAAGCGGCAGAGTGTCCAGGCTGATTTTTCTTTCGAAAGGATTATCGAGAGAGAAAATATCGTATCCGCCTTCGTTGAGTGAAACGAAAAGAAGTTTCCTTCCGTCTTTCGAAAGCGAAATCTGGTCGATCGAATTAAGTGAATTGGTAATCGGCCTTTCCGTATATCCGCCTGCTGAATCGAACTGACCGCAGTAGATGTTTGAAATGCCGTTTCTGTCGGAGACATAAAGAAGTTTTTTCCCGTCTTCGGAGAAATTAACGTACGAGTTCTTAACGTCGTAAGTGTTTGTAATCCTTTCCATACGGGCAGTCTCAACGTCTATCTTATAAACGTCCCTGTATCTCGGGTCGTGTTTATACATCCTGAAATCAGCGGGCATGCTTTCCTTTGAAGTATACTGCGCCCTGTCGGAAGAGAAATATATATATTTCCCGTCGGGAGTCCATGAAGGATTAAAATCCGAGAAGACATCGTCAGTCAGATTTTTCATCTTTCCCGTTTTCAGGTTGTATGTATAAAGGTCCGAGTGGTCTGAAGTAGTCCCGATGAACGCAATCCTGTCAGGGTCCGGCGACCATTTGACGTTTGAAATCGAATTCAGTTCGATAGGAAGCCGTGTTTCATCTCCCGATTTCGCGTCTATTATAAATATAGCGTCTTTATCGCCGGCCTTTACGCTTATGGCGAGTTTCCTGCCGTCGGGCGACCAGGTCAGACCGGGTGTAAGAACCTGAAGCTCCTCGAAATTATTCGTGTTGTTGCCTTCTATAATCTTGTCAAGAATCATACCTGTGTTCACGTCCGCGAGATAAACGGAAAAGAAATCGTTTCTGTTCGAAATGAACGCGAACTTATCGCCTTTCGGCGAAATGACAGGCGATATATTATAGGAGCCGCCGTCTTTCATATGGTTCGTGAGCATTTTCGCAAAATCCTTTATATCTTCGCGAGTCGCGATTTCGGGATAGTGCTCTTTTTTCAGTTCTTTAATCCATTTTTCGGACAGCTTCTCTATATTCATCTTGTAAGTTTCCCTGAACGCTTCGTCAAGGTCGCTTAATCCACGAATATTGCTCATCAGTTCGCCGAGTTTATAATCGCCGAACTGTTCGTTGAGGAAGGCGAAGAAACTCTGCCCTCCGCGGTACGCCAGATAACCGTCATTATAATCTATAGGCGGCAGGTAATTGCTTAGAATAGCGTCCCGTATGAAAATATCCGTCGCTTTATCGAGTCCGTTGAGACTCTGGACTTCCGCCATGCCTTCATTGAACCAGAGCGGAATGTTGAGCGTAATATTTTTTGATATAATATTCTGTATAGAACCGCCGTAGAACATATCGTTCAGGAAGCCGTGAGTGAGTTCGTGGTGAATTACATGCCTGAACTGTTCGTAATTGCCCTCGAACGGAACGAGGACGCGGTTTTTGAACAGTTCCGTAACGCCTCCCACGCCTTCGGGCAAAAATTCATCGATAACGTTATTCTGCTGGAAATCGTTGTGCGAATTGAATACTATTATGGGGATCCTGTTCATCAGGTTGTAATCGAGGCTTTTGGACAGCTCGACGAGCGAGCTTTCCGCCACAACAGCTGTATATTGAGCGAGTTCATATCCGTCCTG
>CAIKZJ010000123.1 GCA_903831845.1 uncultured Ignavibacteriota bacterium | reverse complement strand
GGCACTAACAAGAACGAAGACAAGTTTCTCGTAAGAACATACAGCGACCGTTCGCTGGGCGCGTATTATTTCTACGACGAGAAGAACGGAGATTTTTACAAGATAACCGACGTCAGTCCGTGGATTAACGAAGACGAGATGTGCGACATGAAACCGATACAGTACACGTCGCGCGACGGTCTTACGATTCACGGATACCTGACCTTGCCAAAAGACGTGGATGCGAAGAATCTTCCTGTTGTCATTAACCCGCACGGCGGCCCGTGGTACAGGGACAGCTGGGGCTACAATCCCGAGATACAGTTCCTCGCCAACCGCGGTTACGCTGTTCTGCAGATGAACTTCCGCGGCTCGACGGGTTACGGAAAGAAATTCTGGGAAGCGTCATTCAAGCAATGGGGTCTTAAGATGCAGGACGACATTTCCGACGGCGTAAAGTGGCTCATAGAGAACGGCATTGTCGACCCTAAACGCGTCGCTATTTATGGCGGCAGTTACGGCGGTTACGCGACACTCGCGGGAGTTACATTCTCGCCCGAACTTTATGCCTGCGCTGTCGATTACGTCGGCGTATCGAACATGTTCACGTTCCTGAAAACAATTCCTCCTTACTGGGAGCCGTTCAGAAAAATGATGTACGAAATGGTCGGCGATCCCGAGAAGGACAGCGCTCTCTTCAAGCAGGTATCGCCCGTGTTCCACACGGATAAGATAAAGGCGCCGCTCTTCGTGGCGCAGGGAAAGAACGACCCTCGCGTCAACGTCAACGAATCGAACCAGATGGTCGAGGCGATGAGAAGCCGCGGGCTTGAGGTCGAGTACATGGTCAAGGACAACGAAGGCCACGGATTCAGAAATCAGGAAAACCGCTTCGATTTTTACGAGGCGATGGAAAAGTTTTTAGAAAAGCATCTGAAAAAATAAAATACGGGGAGCGCACGCTCCCCTTTTCATAATATTATATCAAATTGAAACCAACTGCAATCGTCATTCTGCCGGCGCTTATTCTTGCGCTCATCTTTTCGTCTTGCTCGAAAAAAACCGGAACATCATCCGACAATAAATCGAAAACCGCGCGCGATACTGTATGCGCTGTTATCAAATACGAACTTTCCGGAAGCGGAAGAGGCACCATCACAATAACCAAGTATGGACCGGAAACGCGCGTCGACCTTGAGAAGGGCGGCGACGGGGAAACCGGCAAGGAATCGAGATACATATCCGGCGATTACATACATTTCTATGCTATGTCGCAGAACGGGCCGCTGCCGGTTAAGATGAAAATCGTAAAGGACAACAATTACCCGAAAGGATTCGCGGCGTTCACGGACGCGGGAGAATTCATACCGCGCATGACGAAGAACGGCAGCGAAATAATCGCGGGACTCGTCTGCGATGTTTACACCGACAAGACCGACGGCTCGTCATACAGCGTATTTGGCGGACAGTACGTGCTCTCGGCAAAGTTCGGCGGCAACGTAATCACGGCGGTATCGGCGGCAATCAACACGCCCGTCGACTCAAACTTCGTGAAAGTCCCTGCAAACCTGGAGTTCCGGGACATATCACAATAGTGCAAATGCTTTTTAGTGTAAATTGTAAAATTGAAATTGCAAAATTACAATTAAAAATTCAAAGTTGTTAGTGTGTGGTGTCAGAGCTTGTCCCGAGAACTCGGGATGTTACCACCTGACGCGCAGGCCGAAGGCCTGCTGAATGTCTTACTCCGCATTACCATATCGGAGTTTCGCAAAGAGATGAAATAATTTTATCTATATGACCAAAACATTTTTGTCATTTGCTGTCGGAATTTTCTGCTTATTAAACTTTACTGATATATACTCTCAGCATGCCGACACCTCGAAATACAAGCGCATTGAATCTATTTATTATGACTTAGATTCAAACATAATAAATATTCTCAACGATTCTTTCGTTTTCAACGGTTTTATGGTTTTTAAGTTAGATAAAAACAATCAAAATCTATATTCGAATCCCCAAAATGATGGGCTTATAACCTTGGAATCGTACTGGTTAGAGAATTTGACAAATTTTGAGGAAACAAGAAAAGATTTTTATTTGATGTCAAATTATTTTTTTTACTATATGTACACGACACAAGACATCGGTGAGGCCATAATGGATACAAACGCAGTAACTCAAAAATACATTAATCTCTATAACTCTGAAGAATATATAGATTTTAAAAAACTCTTTAACAAATATTACGATTTTAACAATAAGGATTCAAATAAAGATGTTTTTCTCAAAAAAGAGATATTTACAAATGTTTTTGACGACTCCTCTGTTAATTTCGTAAAATGTGGTGAACGTGATTCTAATGGTTATTTTATATTTCGTTGCTCTTTCTCTGCAGCGGTTTTAAAATATAAATCATTCTTTGTAAAAAGATTGTACGGTAGAGACGAAACAAAAGAGTATGTTGGGGTTATCAATGTTTTGTTGCCAATAAGTCCGCCATATTACTTCGAGCCTGTTAGCGAATATGATTTAATAAAGAACGGATTTAGGAAGGCCGATTGGTTTCCCAATGTACTGTATAAGAAATAAAAATTTATTCCCTCGTGACTAAGCTCCAGTGTAGTCACGCGAATTAGGTTACTACGCCGGAGCGTAGTAACCAGAAAAAAAGCCTCTCCTATCTTTGTGCCGCCCCTACGGGGCTTATTTTTTAGATTATATTCTTTGCTATTCGGTATCGCCCCTATGGGGCTTTTGATGCTTTTTGAAGCCGGGCAAGAAATAATTTTTAACTTTTCATTGTACTTTTGCACTTTCAACTTTGAACTTTGAATTTGTTTTTTAGTCCCGTAGGGACGATAGTATTTTAGAAAAAGGAT
>CAIKZJ010000122.1 GCA_903831845.1 uncultured Ignavibacteriota bacterium | reverse complement strand
TATTGTCGTTCTCGGATTGAACGGGTTCGGATAATTCTGAAGAAGCTCGTACCTGACAGGAACGGCATTTTGCGGATTTTCGGGAGGAAGCACCTGCTGAAGAGGATATCTGTATGTTTTCCACTGCGACGAATTGTAGGGATAGAACGGAAGAGTCGTTGAAAGCGCTGTGGCGAGTCCGTAGCCGCCCTTATCGAATATATTATACCAGCTCTGCCCGCCGTCGGTTGAAAGGTTCACACGGAGGCTGTCGGTATATCCCGAAAGATAAACGGCATAAGCGTAATCGAATGAAAGAGTGTCGTACGACGACAGACTGTCGAAATACGCGCTGTAAAGAGTATCCCTCTGCCCGATGTTCGCATAATCGTAGAACGGCACCTTTACAGAATTGTTCCCGCCGAGAGTAATACCGTTTACGCCGGAAAATTTCTCATACGAAAGATATCCGTCCGGATTTGTTATTGACCATCCCTGCGGAGGGAACGGACCTTCGAAAGTCTGAAAATTGAAATATGATATTGTATCGCTTAATAACTTTGAGAAACTGCCGGATACAGATCCCCTGCCGTGGAAATTTCTTCTTTCGAAATCGGGTTTGATAAAAGCGCGGAGATTGCGGACCGGCGGCGGTCTTTTAAGTTTATTGTAAGATAAACCCTTGCCGCAGTTAAGCACTTCCCTCGTATCGTCATTTTGAACGAAAACGAGAGTATACATCGACGTGTCCTGCCATGGAGAGTCGACGTGGTATTTAATAACGAAATTGTTCTGTCCCGGCGCGTTGCTTAATGGATAACCCGCTGAATCGGGTATGAATTTCCTGAAGACGTCGTAAAATGACGATTCTCCGCTCGCGCCGATGGGCGCCGTATAATTCACAAGTTTCTCGACGGCCGCCACTTTCATCCTTAAATTGCCGCCTGTCAGAGGATAGAGCACGTTGACTGTAATCGTCGACTGAACAGTATCGCCCGGCAAAAGCTGATCGGAAACGCTTACAGATAAAGGCGAGCCGTTGTTCAACGAATCGACGAAATAATAATAATAGAACGCGGAATCGGGAGTCGAATAAGGAAGAGGCAGCCTGCTCCTGCCGTTAATAACGGTAAACGGCACGGTGTTCACGAAATAGTAATTTCTTCTTTGATTTACTTCAGTTGAATCGGCAATATACATAGAATCAATACCCGGCGGAGGAAAGCCCACATGATATTTCAGCGCGCATACGGAATTGAAATGATTCTGAATGAGCGTATCCAGATAATAATTATTCGAACCGCATGAAGGCGACGTGGAAGAAGTGAACTCTTCCATAAACAGGTTCTTCCGCGCGGCTGAAAGGAACAAGGAAGTCTGCCTTAGAGTATCGTTTCTTTTTATCGTATCGCTCGGCGCGTTGACGTAGGCGATAAGAGTCAGATTAACACCCGCCGGAATCGTTACGGAATCCATAACGAATATAAAAGTCTGGCCGGAAGAAATCGAAGCGGCCGTATCCGCAGAGGAATACTGCAGCTCGGGTATCTCAAGATTCAGCGAGAATCCCGAAGAATAAGTTTCCATACCCAGATTGGTTACGTTTATTTCAGGATATATTGTGACGCTCTGAACTCCGGGAAGAAAAGAAGTGTCCTTTTTAATATTATCAATTGAGGTAACCGAGATATCAAGGGACGGCCTTCTGCCGGTCATTATATTATCTATATACAGGTTATTACCGAAGCCGTTCGTTGTGACGAACTGAAGCATTATCCTGCTCTTGTTCTTAACGGAAAGCTCTTTCGGCACCAGCAGCGAAGCCGTAAGAAGTATGACCGCGAAGAAAAATATTTTAAACGCGAAAATTCTCAAATCACTTCAAAGAAGTTTGCCTGAAATAAAATCTGTAGAAAAAGTATTCAATAATTGTCAAAACAACAAGAGAAATAGAGTCTTTGGGAATCAACTTGCCGAATCCGTTCCCGTAAATTCTTACAAACCCAGTGATTTTAAGGAAGAAAAGCGCGGCTTTATTTGCAGGAACCGCTATTTCGTAGCCGCTCGCTGAAATGAACAGCCCTACGACGAGGTCCGAAAGCGTCCAGCCGACAGTAAAAAGTATAATTATGAAGAAGACGTTGAGAAAAGCCTGTACGAGACCGTCGTTCTGAAACGACTTCGCGAAGGCCCATGCAAGAAACACGGTATGTCCGAAAAATATTATTACTGGTATCAAATCCGGATAATTTGTTTAATATAGTAAATCGGCAATAATTAAAATGCGCTCTTTGAGAAGAACATTTCTTTTATTGTCTTCAGTATTATTTTAATGTCGAAAACCAGAGACCAGTTTTCTATATAATAAATATCGTAATCTATTCGCGCCTGCATCGAGGTTTCCGAGCCCCTCAATCCGTTTACCTGCGCCCATCCTGTAATTCCGCATTTCACCCTGTGGCGTTCGAGATACTTGTCAACGGACTCTTTCATTATGTTTATGAAATACTCTCTTTCGGGCCTTGGTCCGACTATACTCATATCCCCTTTCAGAACGTTAAAGAACTGCGGAAGTTCGTCGAGAGAATACTTCCTGATAAACAGTCCTATAGGCGTATATCTGTCGTCGTCTTTGGAAGCGAAGCGCGGCTTGCCGTCCGCCTCCGCGTCAATCCTCATCGAACGGAATTTCAGCATGTCGAATTTCCTGCCGTCGAGACTGACTCTTTCCTGCCTGTAGAACAATGGGCCTTTGGAAGTCAGTTTTACAAGAAGAGAAAGGACGATTAAAACCGGAGAAATCGCTGTGATAATAAATAAGGATGCGAATATATCGAATATTCTTTTTACCATTCTGTCCCATACGTTCAGCGGCAGGCTTTTTATCACCATGAAAGGAATACCGTCTATTTCCGAAATCTTCAGCCTGCTTGTTATGAGTTCGTTGAAATCAGGCACGAGCATGAATTCCACGTTTATGCCTTCGCACGATTTAAGAATCTTGTAAAGATATTCGTTCTCCTGCGGAGTCAGGGATAATACAAGTTTCTGAATCTTAAGCTCTTTTATTTTCGAAGGTATGTCCTTTACGCTTCCAATGTAATTTCTGTCCGCAGCCGCTGCTTTCATCTCTTCATGTATGGAGAAATAACCGACGACCTCAAATCCGGTGTGGGTGTCTTTCCTGAAAGTCGAATAAATCTTATCCGCCATTTCATCAGTACCTACTATCGCGACACTTTTCAGCCCTAATCTCTTATTGTAAATTGTCTTTTCGAGTTTAAGCATGAAATATCTTTCGAAAGTGATAAACACCAGAGAAGTAGCCCAAATCAGGACGAAGACAAGCCTTGAATAAGGAAAATCCCTGAAGAAGAATATTATTCCAATCGAAAGAAGTATGCTTATTGTCGTGCATTTTACTATCTGAACGAATTCATCCCCGATGAAAACATTTCTCCTGGTTTTATAAAGCTTGAAATTCTGGAATGTGATAATCCAGACGGGAATCGTCGCCAAAGCGAAGTAAGTATACCATCTCAATTCCGGTAGTCCCTTTTCGACGGGAAATAGCCTGACAAATGAAGAGAAGAATCTGATATAATATGAAACAATAAATGCACCGAATACCGCCGCCGAATCGAGAACGATTGTCAGCAATGGAAGAAATATTTCGACTTTAGACGATTTTTGCAAGAATATCCTTATAAATTAAACTTTAAAATATGCTTTTTTACACAAATTCTAAATGTAAAATCATTGCCACAATGGGATTTAGAGGCAAAATCAGGCAATATTCATAAGATAAATGGAGTCTTTATGCTCTTTCGAAAGCACGTCCCTTATGATTTTGTTTTCGGGTTTGCGTAAATGAGGGTCTTCATCTATAATTTCGAAAGCTGTTTTTCTTGCAGTATGCAGCACGTCGGAATCTTTTATAAGATCTGTAGCCGAAAATTCAAGGACTCCCGACTGTCTTGTCCCGAAAAACTCTCCCGGACCGCGGATTTCCATATCGACTTCGGCAATCTTAAATCCGTCGGTAGTATCACATAGAGTTTCCAGTCGTTTGCCGGATATTTCATCGATATACTTCGCTATCAGAACGCAGTGCGACTGTTCCGCGCCGCGTCCTACCCTTCCCCTTAGCTGATGGAGCTGGGAAAGTCCGAATCTCTGCGCTTCCTCGACGACCATCACTGTCGCGTTCGGAATGTCTATACCGACCTCGATCACGGTTGTTGCTACAAGCACGTCAATTTTACCGGCCTTGAAATCGTTCATCGTTTCTTCAATCTCGTACCAGAACATGCGTCCGTGTACCATTCCTACTTTATAATCTCTGAAAATATTTTCTTTGTGGTTTTTAAAATTCTCTTCAGCTGATTTCAGGTCGAGTTTCTCCGATTCCTCTATAATCGGATAAATTATGAACGCCTGTCTTCCTTTTCTTAAATTTTCCTTTACGAAACTCCACACCTCGTTTTTTGCGGTCTCCTTTTTCAGATATGTCAATATTGGTTTTCTTCCCGCAGGAAGCTCATCTATCACCGAAACATCCAGATCGCCGTAATAGGCCAGCGAAAGCGTTCTTGGAATAGGCGTTGCAGTCATCACGAGAACGTCGGGATTCAGTCCTTTGTCCTTCAGCTTCGCTCTCTGCATAACTCCGAATTTATGCTGCTCGTCAATTACGACGAAACCGAGGTTTGCAAACTCTACGGTTTCCTGAATCAAAGCGTGAGTGCCGATTATTATTCCCGCCCTTCCCGATTTAATGTCAGCAAGAATTTCCTGGCGGAGCTTCTTTTTCTGTCCGCCGATAAGGAGCGTGACTTTATAATCCAGCCCCGACGCTTCATTGAACCGTTTTATAAAATTAGAAATCGTGCTGAAATGCTGCTCGGCGAGAATTTCAGTAGGACACATGAATGCTGACTGATAACCGTTCTGAAGCGCTATCAGCATTCCGAAAGTCGAAACAATCGTCTTACCGCTGCCGACATCGCCCTGAAGCAGGCGGTTCATAACCTTCACGGACTTCATGTCCGTATAAATTTCGTTGATTACCTTTTTCTGCGCGCCGGTTAGTTCGAAGTTAAGCGCTTTGACGAAATTATCAGCAAGAACTCTTATGTCGGTATTGAAAGAAATGCCTTTGACTTCTTCCTTAATGCTTCTTTTTTTCAGAGCGAAAAGGATCTGCAGGTAGAACAATTCCTCGAATGCGAGGCGTTTTCTATACTGCTCGACCTGTTCAAGCGATTTCGGGAAATTTATTCTGAGAATTGCTTCGCTTCTCGAAGGCAGAGAATATTCTTCAAGTATTTTGACGGGAAGTTTTTCTTCCGCGGGGGCCGGATTATTTTTCAATAAATACCTGAAAGCGTTAAAGACAATCCTGGTAAGCGTAAGCGGCTTTACCCAAGTTGCTTTCAGAAGTCCCGAAAGTTCATAGATAGGAAGAACGGGATATTTGAGGAAATCACGGTCGAACTCGTCCTCCGTGTTGAGTTTAAGATGGTCGCGGTAATCCAGTCTCGCGTTATAGCCTTTGTAAGCTTCTGCAACCTTACCGTAAAACAGAAAGCTTTCGTTCAGTCTGAACTGTTTTGCGCGGAATTCGGACGCTCCGAATATAGGAATCTCAATCAGCCCCGTGCCGTCTCCGAGTTCTATTGTAACCGGATGCTGCGGCCTTGAGGGATGTTTGACGAATGTTACTTTCCCGAAAATTACAACATTCAGGCCGGTCATCTTTCTTGCCGCCGAAATACTTGTCCTTTGAACATGAATACGGGGAACGAATGAAAGGAAGTCGCTTATTTCAGATACACCGAGTTTAGCGAACGCCTCCGCCCTTTTCTCGCCAACGCCTTTCAGGTACTTGATATCCATAATTATAAATTAAGAATTTTTTAAATAATTATAAGCATAAATAATCCTGTCGGCTACTGTTCAAAACAGATAAATTTCTCTTGATTAAATCGGATTAAAATGGTATTTTTAATCAGATTAATTTATCTGATTATTATGACGGTTATATTTTCCAAGAAATGCGAATACGGTCTTCAGGCGGTACTTTACCTCTCCACCCTGGAGGAGGGCGCGATGGCATCCGCCGATGAAATCTCGAGGAAGCTTGAAATACCGAAGGAATTCGTCTCGAAAATACTGCAGAGCCTTACGGCTAAGAAACTCGTCAGCTCCAGAAAAGGAAATTCAGGCGGTTTCTTTCTCGGAAAACCGGCTTCGAAAATAAAACTAATAGAGATAGTGGAAGCTATAGACGGGCTTGCGCTTTTCAACAACTGCGTTCTCGGATTTCCGGAATGCTCGCCTGACAACCCGTGCCCCGTTCACAACAAATGGGGAAAATTGCGGGAGAGCGCTTACAGGATGCTTACTGACGAGACACTTGAGCATTTCAAGAAAAAAACAATCGCAAAGATAAACAGAATCGGAAAAAAGAAATAAAAGTTTCACATGATGCTTAGGAGAGTTGTTTAACAATTCTATCATGGACAGCAAAAAAGCAATTAAGAAAAATAGTTTCAAGATACAGAACTACCGCTTCATAATACAATCCGCTTTCGCCTTACTTTGTATCTGGATAGGCATAGAGTTCTACCTTTTCGTAAAATACCTGGAGACAGGCGGAACGGGCGCTTTTTACATGCGCCCTCCGGGAGTCGACGGTTTTCTTCCGATAAGCTCATTCATGAGTTTCTACCTGTTCCTTAAAACGGGAGAAATCAGCCTTATGCATCCGGCGGGATTTTTCATATTCACCGCGATACTTCTTGTCTCTCTTGTTTTCGGAAAATCATTCTGCAGCTGGTTCTGCCCCGTCGGATTCTTATCCGAGCTGCTCGGCGATTTCGGCAAGATGATTTTCAGGAAGAACATCAAGATGCCGAAATTCCTGGATTATCCTTTGAGAAGCCTCAAATACCTGCTCCTTGCGTTTCTGCTTTATTCGGTCATTTTCGTAATGAACGATATGGCTGTGAAAGCATTCCTCGACAGTCCGTACAACGCGGTTGCGGATATAAAGATGTATTATTTCTTCGCAAAGATTTCAAGGCTTTCTATAATCGTACTTTCAATACTGATAGTGCTTTCAATTGTGTTCCGCGGTTTCTGGTGCAGATACCTCTGCCCGTACGGAGGATTTCTCGGAATAATGTCGCTGTTAAGCCCGAATAAGATTCAGCGCACCGCATCCTCGTGCATTGACTGCCAGCTGTGCACGAAAGCGTGCCCTTCACACATTAACGTGCACAAGGTAAAAACGGTCATTTCCGACGAATGCACGTCCTGCATGAACTGCGTCGATGTCTGCCCGGTAAGAGACACGCTCGACCTTAAAAACGTAGTCGTGAAAAAGCGCATCGACAAGAAGATAGTGGCGATTGGCGTTGTGGTCGTTTTCATGATCGTGACGGGATTCGGCATTATAACGGGATACTGGCAGAACAACGTATCGAAGCAGGATTATCTTTACCTTTACCAGAACATTGAGGAATACGGACATCCTACGGATACGCAGAAGATGAAAGAGTTAAACGAGCAGAGCGGTAAAAAGAACGAAGAAATTAATCAGATTCCGAAAAAATAGAATTAAGAAGGTTCAGAAGCTCGCTCTTATCGAACGGCTTTGCGATATAATGCGAGCAGCCGTATTTTAAGAATTCGTCTTTGTCGGTTTCCATTGCGAAAGCGGTCACGGCGATTATCGGCACATCCCGGTAACCGTCAATCTCCTTGATTTTCTGTGTCGCCTCGACGCCTGTCATACCCTCGCCGAGGTTTATATCCATAAGCACTGCATCATATTTATTTTCCGATGCCAGCTCCACCGCATCGGTTCCTTTCGCTACCGTAACTACGTCGTAGTTCCTTGAGATATATGTCTTTACGAGTACGGCGCTCACCCTGTCGTTTTCGACAAGAAGTATTTTCTTTTTCCCTGACGGCGCGGGTATATTGTCTGTTTCGTAAGTGACTTTTTCCTCTGCCGCACTTAAAAATTTATCCGTTGCAATATTGATCGGCAGCGTAATCGTGAATTTGGTTCCCTTCTGCACTTTGCTTTCAACCTTAATACTGCCTTTCATCAGTTCGATGTAATTTTTTGTCAGCGTGAGCCCAAGACCCGTGCCTTCAAAGTTTCTGCTTAGCCCTTCGCTTTCCTGTCTGAACTCCTGGAATATCAAGTCGAACTTGTCTTCCGGGATGCCGATTCCCGTGTCGATGACTTCAATTGTAAAATTGTTCCTGTCGGAACGGAGTTTAACTTTAACGTTTCCCTTTTCGGTGAACTTCACGGCATTGTTAATCAGGTTATTCACGACGTCCCTGAGCAGACGCTCGTCCAGCTCGGCGTAGACGGCTTTCGAGTCAAAATCGCTTTCGAGCTTTATGTTTTTATTCTCGGCAGTCGGGATGAAGAGGTTAACGACTTCATGAATAAGCTCGGTTACATTGACGATTGTATAAACGAGTTCGTATTTATTGGCATCGACTTTCGAGAAATTCAGTATCAGGTTAAGGGTTTCCAGAAGCCTCTTGCCGCTTCTGTAAATTGTCATAATCATGTTCTTCTGCTCGTCATCGCGGCTTTCTTCCGCCAGAATCTGTGCGAAACCGAGTATTCCGTGAAGCGGAGTGCGCAATTCATGGCTCATATTCGCGAGGAAATTGGTTTTAAGCTTGTTCATTTCTTCCGCGTTCTCTTTCGCCTCGAGCAGTTCCCTGAGCATTTTCACCTTCAGCGAAACATCCCTTATTGTCGAAAGCACTTTGTCGTTATCGAATGCGACCACTCTCGCCTCGAAATAAAGCACTTCGCCGCCAATGTTCAGCGGATATTCTATCATTGCGATCTCTTTTGAATCGATTGCTTTTCTGAAAGCTTCCCTGAACAGCTTGTCGAGATATTCGGGAAGTATTTCTTTCATGTTCTTCCCCAGAAAATTTTCCGGAGGCGTATAAAGCACTTCCGGAGTTCTTGTATGATAATCGAGATAGACGCCGTTGTAATCCTGGACGAACATAAGATCAGGAAGCGCGGAAAGAAGAGCGCGGTTCTTGCTTTCGCTCTGTTTCTAAGCGTCTTCAGAACGCTTGCGCTCAATAGTCATAGCGACCTGTGTGGAAACG
>CAIKZJ010000121.1 GCA_903831845.1 uncultured Ignavibacteriota bacterium | reverse complement strand
CGGCGATTTCATAACTGTTCCTGGTTTCTTTCGCCAGGATCTGAAGTTCAAACTCGTTCATCTGGACGGTATCCGTTACCGAGCACCATTCTTTCCAGTTCTCGAGATGCACCTTTTCCCTGCGTCCGTCGGGATGGGTTTTCATTACGAGGTTGTGAAGGTCCATGTGCATGAATCCGCTGAAGCTTTTTCTTATGCTTACAAGAGTATCCAGTTCTATGTCGACGCCGGATATCATATTTATAAGAACACCGTCGGCGCCCGGCAGGAAATTTTTTATGCCGTCGAACGGAATCGTGTATGTCGGGTCAGTCGACTGTTCGAGTCTTGCGGTTTTGCCGGAGTTGTATGTCGAATAGTAGAGATTGACTTTTCTTGTCGGGTGTTTCGCTTTCGCGACACCGTCAACGTTTATATTCGGATATCTTTTGAAAATATCAATAATATTCTCGAATTCATCCTCCCCGAGGTTCATTACAGGGAACACCGTATCGCGCGCGCCTGCGAGCACTGCCATCGATATGACTGAATATAATATGCCGCCGTAGCTGTGAATTACCTCACCTCCGGGTGTATGAATAAGGTCTACGCAGGGTTCTCCGATTACTAAATAATTCATGTATTAGTCAAATGCTTTTCTTAATTGTTCTCTGGATGATTTCTTACCGCTGATGCCTCCGAAGTTCACCGTAATTGAGCCGAGATGAGTGAAGCCGAGGTCTTCGGTCTTCCTCATCGAATAATCGAAAGAGAACAGGCTGTAGTTTATGCCTATTCCGGCGGAGAAGTTCGTGGGCTGGCTTCCGACACCCGCCCTTAAGTCCAGAAAATCAATTATGTTATATTCTATCCCGCCTATAACTGATACGGGATACTTAATGTCTTTTTCAATTTCCGCGACGAATCTGAAGTAATCGAGCGGCTGGTATGTGAACCCGGTTCTGTATACCTGCGCTATCTCTTCTTTTGAAGCGCCTATCTTGCTGCCCGTGATGTTCTTGCCGAAGAATCCCCACTGGAGGAATTTCGCGAGATAAGCCATCGCGCCGATGTCGACGCCGAACGAGGTAGCCGAACCGTAATTCTGGATGTTAAGATTGTAAAGATTCAGGTTAAGACCGTAGAAGATTCTGTTTTTGTAGTTGTTTCCGTATGAAACAATAAAATTGTTTTCCCTGTAGAGGTCGAAGCCGTACGTCTTGAACGCTGCGCCGAATGTGCCGTACTTTGAAGGTTCCGCATACGTGAGTGCCGCCGTCGAAAGATCAGTGAGACCGTAAGGAGCGGGGTTATAGAACAGTGAGAACTCGCGGTTTTTCATCTGTCCCAGTCCGGCGGGATTGTAGAAAATCGCCGTTGAATTATCGGCCAGAGAAGTAAAAGCCCCGTTCATTCCCGTCTGTCTTGCGCCCACGTCGGTGTTTTCAAACTGCGCTGCGGCAAAGCCGGACGACAGGAAAAACAATATTAAAATCAGTCTTTTCAATTGTATTGATTATTAAAAATAAGTATTCAAAATTAAATTAGAAATTAAGAAAAATAAAAATGTTAAAAAGGTTCATAATAAATATCTTTTTATTTGTCGCATTTTTCGCTTTACGCGCATATTCGCAGGATTTTGACATGCAGGTGACTCTGAACACGGACGCTCTGAATGCGGAGGCAAAAGACAGGGTAAAGGACATGAAACAGCAGCTCGAGGACTATTTCAACAAGAACAAGTTTTACGACAACGCATTGTTCAACGAGAATAACAAGCAGGGTGCGGAAGCTTATAAAATCAAATCGCAGATTCAGATTACTTTCAGCGGTACGAACGGTTTTGACCAGTATGACGCTAAGCTGCTTATAATAAGCCAGAGAATAATTGACAAGAGCGACAAAAAAACCAATCCGAAATACAGCGTGTTGTTCAGGTATATAGACGACAGGATATCTTTCACATACACGAGGGCAATACAATTCATAAAGAACGACGTAAGGTTCGACCCGTTTCTTAGCCTTTTCGATTATTACGCTTACCTGATGCTCGGATTCGACCAGGACTCTTTCTTCCCGAAAGACCACCCGAAGAACAGGAGCGTATATTTCCAGAAAGCGCTCGACATATGCAATAAGCCTATACCCGTGGACAACCGCAACGGCTGGACTGAGACGGGCGGCGGTTCAAAGCCTTCGAGACTCGTGCTCGTACAGGAGCTGATGAACGCGAGGTTCGACGATTACAGGAACGCATTCTATGAATATCACTGGATGGGACTTGACTCGCTCGGACTGACGAGGAACGCTTACGCTTACATATTAAACGCAATCGAAAAAATCAGCAAGCTGAAGAAGAAAGAGATGAAGGCGTATAACATAGACCTTTTCTTCGAAACGAAGGCGCAGGAAATCGCGGACGCCTTCCTTAATTACGGAGACAGGGGCGTGTATGACAAGTTAATGCTGATGGACCCGGCGCATCAGAGAATTTACGAGGACGCGAAGAAGAAAGCGCGGTGACAATCAGCAATTAACTTTTAACAGATAACAATTAGATCATTAATTGGTAATTAATAAGTTGTAATTAGTAATTGAGAGCGGGTTTATTCTTTAGAATCAAGAATCAAGAATCAAGAATCAAGAATCAAGGAAAGGCGCACTGAATCCAGAATCTGGAATCTGAAATTTAGAATCCGGTTCTGCTTTTCACTTCGAAGCCCTGGCTTCGTACACATAGTCACATAAATCTCAAATCATATAATAGAAATTACCTGACCCTTAAGTTATTTTCACATTGATTATTGTTTTTGTCCTAATTAATTTATCAAACGATTGATTGATAAAATTGCAATTGTAAGCTAAAAATGAAAAAAAATAGCAAAATCACGCAATCTGTACAAAGAAATACCCTTTCCGCGAAGCAGAGAATTCTTGTAGCGGCGGCGGAGCTTATAGCGGCCAGCGGATACGCGGGAGTGGGTATTCGGAAGATTGCTGAACAGGCGGGTGTAAACATTTCGATGATATCTTACTATTTCGGAGGAAAGATCGGAATACTCAAGTCCATAATGGAGGATTACAACAATGAGATGTTCTCCATATTCCTTAAGGTTAAAGAAAAAAATCTGACGTTTGAAGACGGCATAAAGTTGTTCGTGAAACACGTTATTGATCTGGGACAGAGAAAGGAAAGCATATGCAAGGTGGCGATGATGGAGATTCCGTACGAAATTCCGGAAATCAGGGAACACAAGAAAAAACTTATGAATGAAAACATGAAGGTGATGGAGGAGCCGATGAAGAAATATCTGAATGTCGAGAATCTGAAAGAGCACCTTATAATCGGACCGCTTTTAATGGGAATGATTTTTTCGAATTTCCTCTTTGTTGCGCCTTCAAAGGAATATCTCGGGCTTAATCTCGACGAAAAGTTTTACAAGAGGTACGCGGAGATTATATCTAACTTCGCGTTATACGGCATAACAGGATATAAAAATAATATCAATAAAAAATAATGAACAGAACATTTACGTTAATTCTGGTTTTTCTTTTTTCGGCCGGCTCCTTCGCGCAGGTGAACAGGCCCATGACTCTGGATGAGTGCATAAAGACAGGGATGGAGAACAGCAAGACGCTGAAAATAGCAAAATACAAAGTCGACGCAGCCGAAGAGAAACTTAAGGAAGTGAACACCGCGTATCTTCCGACGCTGAAATTCATGGGAAATTACACCAGGCTGAGCAAGGTGGATCCGTTCACTGTAATGGGAATCACGATAGCTCCTTCTATCCTGGATAACTACACGACGAAATTAAGTCTGATGCAGCCGCTGTTCACCGGCGGGCGCATATCGGGTACGTCGGATATGATGGAATCGAATTATGAAGCGGCGAAATCGGATTACAACAAGGAAAAGGACCAGCTGGTTTATGATGTCAAGAACGCGTTCTGGAGTTATTACAAATCGCTGGAAAACAGGAAGGCAATAGAGGAGAATATCAAGATGGTCGAGGCTCATCTGAAGGACATTGAGAACATGATGGTTCTCGGCCTTGCGACGAACAACGACGTGCTCAGAGTCAAGGTGCAGCTGTCGAACGCGAGGCTGCTGCTCATCGATGCGAAGAATAACGTTGAGATTTCAATGATAGGCCTGAATAACGTGATGGGAATTCCTGTCAATCAGGACACTAAAATAGAAGCGAAACCAAACTCGCCGACAACTCAGACCTGGGACCTCGATAAACTGATAAAGGAAGCGATCGCGAACCGTCCGGAAATCAAGGCGATGGAATACAGGATAAAGATGAACGAGTCATCGATAACCGTTTCCAACGCGTCCTGGTTTCCGCAGTTTTCCGCCGGCGCGAACTATACATATTCAAAACCAAATTCAAGAATATTCCCTACAGTTAATGAATTCAAGGGCACCTGGGACGTAGGTATAACGATGACTTACGATTTATGGAACTGGAGGCTCACTTCCCATCAGACAGCGCAGAACAAGCTGAACCTCGAACAGGCGCTGCTTTCTCTTGGTCAGATTAAAGACGGAATCTCGCTTGAAGTCAATCAGGTTTATCTGGGGCTTGTGAGGGCTAAGGAAAAAATTCCTGTAGCTGACGAAACCGTTAAACAGGCGGAAGAAAACTACAGGGTAACATCGGAGAAATACAAACAGGGTCTTGTGCTTAATTCGGACGTTATCGACGCGGAAACTTCGCTTCTTCAGGCGAAGATAAACTACACGACATCGGTAGTCGATTACGAATTAATGCTTGCGAGGCTCGAAAAATCAATCAGCAAATAAAATTTTATCAGAATAATATTATATGAAAAAAGTCATAGCGGTAATCGCGGTTTTAGTGATAGTAACGGGCATAATCGCCTTATTGTTCTACAACAAATCGAAGATGGAGAAGATGTCGAAGGTTGATTTCGCGACTTCAATTCCCGTAACCGTAGCAAACGTTTCTTCGGAGAAACTCGAGGATTACGTGACGTCGGTGGGGACGCTTATCCCGAACAAGGAAGTTATAGTCGGCTCTGAAATATCCGGCAGGCTAACGGGCGTTTACTTTGACATCGGCGACAGGGTCGGAGCGGGAAAGACAATGGCTAAGGTTGACGACGAACTAAGGAAATATACTCTTGACAACGCCGCGGCTAATTTTGAAAAAGCGAAGAAGGACCTTGAAAGATACGAAGAACTTTTCAAACAGAACTCGGTAACGGAAGCCCAGCTTGACGCGATAAGGCTTGCATACAAGACTACCGAGTCGGCGTATTCTTCCGCGGAGAAACAGTACCGCGACACATGGATAAGGACATCGCTTTCGGGAATCGTTACCGAAAAGAAAGTCGAAAAAGGTACGATCGTTTCTCCGGGCACTCCTGTTGCAACAGTCGTCGATATTTCATCTGTTAAAGCGCGTATAAACGTGCCTGAATCAGACGCATTCAAACTTCATATCGGAGATATGGCAGAAGTAACGACGGATGTTTATCCGGGCGAAACGTTCACGGGTAAGATTATAAATATTAACGCGAAGGGCGACGAGGCGCACACGTTCCCTGTTGAAATTCTTATAAAAAATAACGGGAGAAATCTGCTGAAGGCCGGTATGTTCGTTAAGGCGAGTTTCAGGACAGCGGAGAAATCCGAATCGCTTGTAATACCGAGAGCCTGTCTTGTAGGCAGTTCGAAGAATCCGAAGGTATATGTAGTTGAGAACGGCATCGCGAAGTTAAGGGACATAACTCTGGGAATACAGGTGGGCGACAAGCTTGAGGTTCTTAGCGGTCTTAATGAAAAGGACATCCTGGTGCTTGACGGGCAGGTAAACCTTAAGGACAACGACCCGGTTACTATAGTAAAGCAGGGCGCCGATGAAAACAATTTAAAAAAGTAAACGGAAGACAATCATGACAATTACCGAATTATCAATAAAACGTCCGACGCTGGTAGTGGTTTTCTTCGCGTTTCTCGGCGTGATGGGAATTTTCGGGTACAACCTGCTGAAGTACGAGCTGCTACCGAAAATGACGCCGCCTGTAATAACGATCACGACTATATATCCGGGCGGTTCGCCTAACGAAGTTGAAACATCAATCACCAAGTACATCGAAGACGCGGTTTCCGGACTCGACAAGATTTCCGACATAAGGGCCACTTCTTACGAAGGCAGGTCGATGGTTGTTGTCGAATTCGAGCAGAGCGTAAACGTAGACCTTGCATTGCAGGACGCGACAAGAAAAGTCAACGAAGTCATGGATAAACTTCCGACAACGTCGCGCAAACCTATAATATCTAAAATCGCTTTCGACGAAATACCTGTTCTCCGCATGTCGGTGAAGAGCAACATGAAGACGAAGGATTTCTATCAGTTCATTAAAGACAGGGTCCAGCCGAGAATCGCCAAGATAGGCGGCGTTGGACAGGTAGTCCTTCTCGGCGGCGAGGAGAGGGAAATAAAGGTTAATCTGAACCTTCAGAAAATATACGCATACGGCCTTTCGGTTTTTCAGGTGACTAACTCGATAAAGGCGTCGAACCTTGATTTCCCGACGGGCAACATGAAGGACGAAGACAATCAGTACGTCGTTCGTCTGGCTGGTAAGTTCATCGACATTGAGGACATGAAGGAAATCATTGTCGGAAAGTCAAAAGCCGGCGGCGAGATCCGCCTTAAGGATATAGCCGAAATCGAGGACGGCTCGAAGGAAGTCACGAACATAAACAGGCTTAACGGTATCCCGTCGATAGGTATACTCGTTCAGAAATCCAGCGATGCGAACACTGTTTCCGTCAGCAGGCTTGTGAAAAAAGAAATAACTGCGATGGAGAAGGACTATGCAACGCAGGGAGTTAAGTTCGAAGTATCACAGGACGCTTCGGAATTCACTATCGAATCTGCGAATGCCGTCGAGAAAGACCTTCTGATTGCCATAATACTGGTCGCGGCGGTTATGCTCGTGTTCCTGCACAGCATAAGGAATTCGCTGATTGTAATGGTCGCGATACCGACTTCGCTTGTATCCGTGTTTTTCCTTATGTATTTATTCGATTTCACTCTGAACATGATGACGATGCTTGCGATGTCTCTTGTAATCGGTATTCTCGTCGACGACTCGATTGTCGTGCTTGAGAATATCTACCGCCACCTTGAACTCGGCGAAAAGCCGAGGGACGCGGCCATCAAGGGAAGGAACGAGATAGGGTTCGCGGCGCTATCGATTACTTTAGTAGACGTCGTTGTGTTCGTGCCGATGGCCCTTATAACGGGTATAATAGGAAATCTTGTCAGGCAGTACTCGCTTGTAGTGGTGTTTTCCACATTGATGAGTCTTATAGTGTCATTCACCGTTACGCCTGCGCTTGCTTCGAGGTTTACGAAACTTGAGCATCTGACAAAAGGAACTCTGATGGGAAGGTTCGGACTTTGGTTCGAAGGCAAGTTCAACAAGCTTTCGAAATCCTACGCTTCAGTCGTGAAATGGAGCCTTAACAACGGATGGAAGATAATCGGCTTCGCCGCAATATTATTCTTCGCTTCTTTCACGCTTTTAAGGTTCGGATTTGTGGGAACGGAGTTCATGCCTAACACCGACAGAGGGGAGTTTTCCGTAATACTTGAATATGACCCCGGCACTAGCATTGAGAACACAAACATACTGACGCAGAAGGCGGAAAGAATTATAGCCGAAATCCCTGAAGTGCAGAGAATAATCACGGGAGTCGGTTCATCGAGCGAGGGCATAATAGGGATTTACGCGAACAACACTTCCGAAATAAACGTCAAACTTGTTGACAAGGCGCAGAGAAAGAAATCGACTGATGAAATCGGCATGGAGATAAAAAAGAAACTTCTTGAAACGCCGGGACTAAAGGTCCGCGTCAATCCGATAGGCATTTTCGGAACTTCGAACCAGACGCCTATTCAGGTCGTAATCACCGGTCCGACGTTCAACGACGTATACAAAGGCGCAAAGACGATGCTTGAAGTCGTTAAGAAGATTCCCGGAACGACTGACGTAAGGTTATCGGCGGAAGAAGGAAAGCCGGAGCTTCGCATTGTTATCGACAGGAAGAAAATGTCGCTTCTCGGGTTGAGCATAAACGACATCGGCCAGAATCTGCGCGTAGCGCTTACGGGTGACAACGATTCGAGGTTCAGGGAAGGGATTAACGAATACGACATAAGGATACTCATGGACGAGTTCGACAGGTCAAAAACCGAATCGCTTGGTGAGTATACATTTACTAACAGCAAGGGGCAGTTGATAAAGCTCAAGCAATTCTCAACGTTCGAACTTACGACAGGCCCTACCAAACTCGAGAGACAGGGAAGGATAACATCGATAAATCTTTTCAGCCAGGTCTTCAACAGGCCTGCGGGCGACGTAGCGGCCGACATCACGAAGAACATGGCGGGCGTGCAGCTTCCGAACGGTGTAAGTTTCGCGTTCACCGGACAGCAGAAATTCATGAAGGAATCTTTTGTTAATCTTTTCATAGCTCTGTTCGCGGGCATACTCTTTGTGTACATGATTCTCGTGGCGCTGTACAATTCGTACTTCTATCCTTTCGTCGTACTGTTCTCGATACCCGTGGCTACTATCGGAGCGTTTGTAGCGCTTGCTCTGACTATGAAATCTATCAGCATATTTTCCATATTCGGTCTGATTATGCTTGTCGGACTCGTTTCCAAGAACGGAATTCTGCTTGTTGACAGGACGAACCAGATGAGGGAAGAAAGGGGGCTGCCGACATTCGACGCGCTTGTTGAAGCAGGCGAGACGAGGCTGCGTCCGATACTAATGACGACGTTCGCGATGGTGATGGGCATGTTTCCGATTGCGATTGCGTCATCGGCGGGTTCCGAAATGAAATCGGCGCTCGGCGTGGTTCTTATAGGCGGACTTTTAAGCTCGATGTTCCTTACGCTGGTTCTTGTTCCTGTTGTATACCTGAAATTCGATAACTGGAAAACAAGAATTGCGA
Organism: uncultured Ignavibacteriota bacterium; assembly: GCA_903831845.1. Taxonomy (GTDB): domain Bacteria; phylum Bacteroidota; class Ignavibacteria; order Tepidaquicellales; family Tepidaquicellaceae; genus CAIKZJ01. Next base: position 10,426 of record CAIKZJ010000121.1, on the reverse strand, counting down.
AAATGTTCAGGAAGAAAACGCCTGCGGTTGAAGCCGAGACCGAAGAAATGGATTAAATAGAAATAATAGATTACCGTAACACTCATCCGGGGATATTGAAGTTCTTTGCAACATCCCCGGATTTATTTTGGAGTAAAATAAAAAAGGCACCCTTAGGATGCCTTTTGTTTTTCTTCCCCAAGCAGCAGTATGGGAAAGAAGTAAGGTGTTACTTCACTTGCACTTTTTTATACGTTTACTTTGTCTTTTTGTTCCCGCGGCTGCCGGTATATTCTCTGCCGGATATTTTCGGACTTTCGCGCCTCATTACGTTTTTTTGCGAATTGAATTTTTCCCTGCTTCCGCTGTTTTCCTTCCTGAACGAATAATCGCTGTTCTTATTTCTTGAACCGTTCTGTTTTTCAAATGTTTTGTTGTTCTTCTTTCCGGTATTGCTTTCGGAATAATTCGATGTTACCCTGTTGTCGTTCTTCGTCTTCGTTACATCCTTATTCTTCTTTGAGCCGTTTTCATTCTTTGTAACACCGCTCTTGTCCTTTGTCACTTTGTTCTTGGAAGAAGTGATATCCTTCGTGTTCTCATTCTTCGATGAGGTAACGTCTGTGTTCTTCGTTTTTTTGTTTGAAGTTACATCCGTATTCTTCGTTTTTTTGCCCGAAGTAATATCGGTGTTCATCGTCTTTTTGTTTCCGGTTATATCCGTATTCTTTGTCGTATTGTTCTTTGACGAAGTAACGTCTTTATTCTTAGAGCCCGTTTCGCTGCCCGGCTTATAAGCGACTATATCCTTTTTGACGATTTTTGAATCGCTCTTTGAATCCGTAAAGTCAATGTGCTTCGTGTCTATCTTTTTGCCCATCGTCTTTTCGATATCTTTTACCGGCGGTCCGGCGCTCACAATCTTTCCGTCGAGATATTTGTTCGTCTGCGTGTTTATATCCGACTTCGAAAGAATTTCCTTGTTGGTTTCGGAACCGAGAATAAGATTCTTGTTTATCTTCGGGTCGAGCATTTTGTCCCTGTTGACGAAGACCCAGTGGTCGTAATGCCTTTCGTAATATCTGTGGTAGTTGAATGTCCTGTGGAACCTCGGATATCTCGGATACCAGCCGACGTAGTAATCGGTGTAGCACCAGTCGACCCAAGAAGGAGCCCAGTAACGTCCCGGAATCCATATCCACCCGTAGATGTACGAATACACCCATCTTCCGTAGTGATAAGGACCCCATCCCCATGAGTAGTAGGAATGCCAGTACCAGTTGCAGTCGGTGTAGATCCATCTTCCGTTGCTGTACGGAGTCCAGCCGGAATAATAACCGCGCGGTCTCCACACGAAAACAATTCTTAATCCGTCGGCTTCGTTTTTATTGCTGTATCCGCTGCCGGAGCCGTCGTCTTCGGAAGTCTGTTCCGTTAGTTCGGACTTGGTAAGTTCAATCCATTCACCGTCATCCGAAAGGTCTTTGTACATTTCCTTGTAATCGGTTGAAGCATCGAAAAGGTCTTCATCGTCATTAATTTCCTTGTCATTCTGCTGCTGAGCGTATAAAGAAAAGTTTACGGCAAACGCCAGTGCTATCGAGAGCAGGCAAACCGTCAACAAGTTCTTTAACCGAATTGTCGTTTTCATTTTTTTCAGCTTTAGTTCTAAAATTTAGACAGCTGAAACGCGCGGCGAGTTTAACTATTTTTTCTTCCTTTCCCTCATTTCGAGTATTCTTTTTGTGGTCTCGCTTTTAAACTCGCGCAAAGCGTCGTTGGCTATCCACTTAGAAGTTTTACTGTCAATTTCGCGGATTTGTTCCGCCGCTCTGACTGCATAAGAGTGAAGATTTTTGTTGCGCTTGCCTATTGTACGGAGTGACCAGTTGACGGCTTTCCTGACGAAGTTTCTTTCGTCAGTGCTGTTGTTGTAGATTACTTTGAGGAAGTCTATGAATATATCATCGGAAAGTTTTTTATCGTGAACGGCCATCGCGGTAATAACCACAAAGCCGGCCCGTTTCTGAAACTCTTCGTCTCTTGTCGTCCACTCAAGGCCTTTTTCGTAAGCGAAGGATGTCTTGTCCAGCAGGTTGCTGCAGAGACCGTCGCAGATATCCCACGACTTTACGTCTTTAAGCCATCTTTCAGCCTGCGCGGCAGTGACTTTCTTCGGGTCATCGATGAGGAACGCCATTATCATTGCTTCGTGAATGCCGGTTTTCCAGAGTTCGAGAGCAAGTTCGTGATTCTTTTTGTAATTTTTCGCAAGCGCTCGCAGAAAGGGAATATTGCAGCCGTATGCCTTGTCGAACCTGATTCCGTATCTCTGCATGCCTTCGAGATTTCCGGGTTTGCCGTTCTTTTTGAATATCGCAATGAGTTCTTCGACTTCTTTCATTATGAGGGATTTTGTTTTATACAATTTAGTTAAAGTATGTTTTAAGAAATACATAAAACAAAAACGGAGCACTTGCTGTGCTCCGTTCAATTATTAATTACTAATTATTAATTGATTACTTGATAAGCATCATCTTCTTCACGTCTTTAAATCCGTCGGATTCGAGAGAATAGAAATAAACTCCGCTCGAAAGTTTTGAGCCGTCAAAATCGGCTGTGTATTTGCCGGCGTTCATGTTTCTGCTTACGATTGTCGCGACTTCTTTTCCGAGAAGGTTATAAACTTTCAGCGTGACAAATCCGTTTTTCGGAACCGCGAAATCGATTTTTGTTACGGGGTTGAAAGGATTCGGATAGTTCTGGCCGAGACTGTAGCTGTTGACAGTTTCATTCGGATTGCCGGTGTTCGTGAGCGCGCTGTACCTGTCCCAGTAAAGTTTTCTTGCTGAACCTATAATACCGACCCATACAACTCCAACGTCAGCCGTGGGAATTTCGCATAGAACGGGTTTGTAATCGTTTGCTGACCATGAAGGCGGATTCTGGCTTATCTGTGTAGGAGAGTTGAATGTCGAAGCGGTCAGCAATGAATATGTGTAAAGAATTTTATCAGTGCCGTTTGTCGGAGTTCCGGTCTGCAGACTGTCGGAATAGTAGCAAAGGTCGAAACCGCCTGAATAATGCTTTATGTCGAACCAGTATTCGTCTGTGTTCGGATTAGCCGCTATGTCTATAGCTGCCGCGTATGTGGTACCCGCGTCAACGCTCTTCCTTCCTTTAATATTGATGTTGCCTGTCGTACCCGATGTGTAAATGAACCAGACGTTTCCGTTCAGTATGTTTGACATGCACTCGGTTTTAGCTACTGTTTCGGTTGCTAAATCCTGGAAGCCTGATGAAGTAAGCGTTCCAGGAGTTGTCTGCATGTATCTCGCGACTCTTATAACCGAAGTCATAGTATCGGCTAATACCGGTCCGTAATAATTGAGTATAAGAGAATCGCCTTCTGATATGCAGATTTTCGGTTTCACGCCCGAACTTGAAACCAAACCTCTGTTGTACCATGAGGTCCCGCCGTCTATGGAAGCGCATCTTCTAACTGCCGTAGGGATTGTATCATAGAAAAGATATAAAGCGCCGCTCTTTGCGCCGACTACGTCGAACGTCGACATTATGCCGCCCCATATCGAGGTTCTGAAAGTTCCGTTAAGAAAATTCCATGAGTAGATATTGCTTCCGTACTGCATGAACAGGTATAAAGAATCCGAATTTGTTCCTGTTGCGGTGAATTTCAGTTTCGCGAATTTTGCTCTTACGTTTATTCCGGAACCAAAAAGTGTAAAGGTGCCGCCGTTGTTAGTCGATTGGAAAATTACCACGCCGAGATTTGAAGTAGCAAGAGTATCGTTTACCGCAACGTAAATCGTTCCGGTTGCCGACCTGTAAGACGCAATCGGACCGATAGGCTCGAAGTTACTTACGATAACATCGTTTCCCCACAAAGGACTCTGCAATGTCGAGAGTCCGGATAGAACGGGTTTTTCAACTCTTACGTCCTGAGCGAAAACGGATGTAAAAAGAAATAATGAGAATAATGCCAGTAAGATTTTTTTCATTAGTATAAATTTAGATTTTACAGAATGTTAAAACTTAGATTTTCGCGCTAACAAATTCAGTGTAAAAATATTTAGACATTTAAAAAACGGTATTATGTTCAGATATGCAAATACACTTAATCTTAGCGGAAAATTTGTTAAATTGTGCGATTATAACATTTATTTATGGCAAAAACAGATATTACGGAAAAAGTCGTATCGCTTGCTAAGCGCAGGGGATTTGTATTTCAGTCGTCGGAAATTTACGGCGGATTAAACGGATGCTGGGACTACGGTCCATTGGGCGTCGAGATGCTGAATAATATAAAGCAGGCATGGTGGAAGGAAATGACGTACCGCGAGAACGTCGAAGGAATCGACGCGGCCATTTTGATGCATCCGAGAGTATGGGAAGCGTCCGGACACGTAGAAAACTTCACTGACCCTATGGTCGACTGCAGGGAATGCAAGGCGAGATTCAGATACGACATACTTCTTGAAGGGATGAGCGAAAAAGCGGCGAAAAAGATGAAAGAGGACCTGAAGAAAGAACTGAATTTTGACGACGATAAAATAAAGAGTTTCATAGATGACCCCGACAATTCGGAAAAGGTGCTTTCTACCGTTAACTGCCCGAACTGCGGAAGGAACGGGACGTTCACCAAAGCGAGAAGCTTCAACCTGATGTTCAAGACATACATCGGACCGGTTGAGGATTCATCGAACATAGTATTCCTCCGTCCCGAAACGGCGCAGGGGATTTATGTTAACTTCCTGAACGTAAAGGAAGCCGGAAGGCAGAAACTTCCTTTCGGCATAGCGCAGATAGGGAAGGCGTTCAGAAATGAAATTAATACCAAAAATTTCCTTTTCAGAACAAGGGAGTTCGAGCAGATGGAAATGCAGTTCTTCATAAATCCGAAGGATGACGGCGAGTGGTTCGAGTACTGGAAAGAACAGAGAATTAACTGGTTCGTGAAGCACGGAATAAAGAAGGAAAAACTTAACATACACGTGCACGACAAGCTCGCGCATTATGCGAAAGCGGCTGTGGATATAGAGTACGAATTTCCGTTCGGCTGGGGCGAGATTGAAGGCATACACAACAGGACGGATTTCGACCTGAAGAGGCATACTGAATATTCGGGAAAGAAACTCGAGTATTTCGACGACCAGACAAAAGAAAGATTCATACCGTACGTAATCGAAACCTCGGCGGGCGCGTCGAGAAGTTTCATGGCATTCCTTATAAACGCTTACGACGAAGAGCAGGTCGCGAAGGAAAATTCCGACGGCAGCAAATCGACGGAAGTCAGAACAGTGCTTCACATACATCCATCGCTTGCTCCCGTGAAGGCGGCGGTATTCCCGCTGGTTAACAGGGACGGCATGCAGGACATCGCGCATAACATCACCGAAGATCTGAGGAAAAACTTCAGAGTGTTCTACGACGATTCCGGCGCGGTCGGCAGAAGGTACAGGCGTCAGGACGAATGCGGCACGCCGTACTGCATAACCGTAGATTCCGAAACGCTCACAAACGACAGCGTTACCGTGAGGGAAAGGGATTCGATGGAGCAGGTGAGAGTGCACAAGGACAAACTGACGTCATATATTACAGAGAAATTAACCGTGTAATTGAGCTACGTTACTTACATAGGTCTGCTTGCGGCATTCCTTACGTCGATGGCGTTCTTTCCGCAGGTCGTGAAGGCGTTCAAATCTAAGCACACGAAAGATATATCTCTTATAATGATATTGATGCAGTTCACTGGTCTTGTATGCTGGCTTGTTTACGGTCTGCTGATTTCCGACATACCTCTAATTGCTTCAAACATAATGGCAGTAACGCTTGCGCTTATACTGCTGCTATTGAAGATAAAGCACGGCTGAACTTCAATTAGTAATTAGTAATTAATAATTAGTAATTGAAAGAAAGCGGGTCCTTTGCTCTTAATTACTCATTACTAATTATTTTGTTAGGACCATTTTCTTAATTGCTAACTGCTCACTGTTCATAGCTAACTGAATAAAGTACACGCCGCTGTTCAGCGAAGAACCGTCGAATACAGTTTCATAAGTTCCCGGCAGCAGTGGCTCATTCACAAGCGTCCGGATTGCACGCCCGTTAATGTCGAAAACTTTTAAAACTATTGTGGTTGATGTTATTCCATTTTTTCCTGACAAGGACGGCACGCTGAATTTTATTCTTGTAAGGGGATTGAACGGATTCGGATAATTTTGCGATAATGAAAAACCATCCGGAATATCGCCGGATATTTGTCTGATGCCTGATACGATGCAGTTGAAACTTGATATAAGCGACCAGTCACTGTAGCCCGCACCGTTGTAAGCCCGCACCCGCCAGTAATACATCGTATTGGGCGCAAGGACGCCCGGCGGAACCTGATACTGAGACTGTGCTGTATAAGCCGATATGACTGTTACCGGACCCGAAGAAACCTGAATGTTGTAAAGCGCTGCGTTCTGAACGTCCGTCCAGTCCATCAGGGGAGTAAGAGTGTTGATACTTCCAGTCGGATAAATAATAGTCGGGACAACGGGCAAAGGCGGCATTACAAAAGTATTGCCGGCTGCGGCTAAATGTATGAAGCTGCCCGAAAACGTGCCGACAAGAGTCGAACTGCCGGTCGCTGTATCTAAAAATCTAAATTCCTGAGCCGATCCTCCCTGTGTAATAAGATACATTTTTCCTGTAAGCGGATCGAAATCGCTGCCGCTCACGTTATTGGCATTGAATCCAAGAGAGCCGATAATCGTACAGTTACCGTTCGACTTGTCTATTTTTATCAGGTTGTCATTTGTTTCGTCAATTCCGAAAAACGAGCCGGAATTATTTATAGAGAATGAAGATACCGGATAATTCGAAGGCAGTTGGGCAACCGGAATCAGGTCTCCGCCCGCCGGACTGAACGTGAATATTTTCGCAGGCGGTCCGCTCACTAATATGTAATGTACCCAGAGTTTCGGGTCGAATGACATGCCCGCAAGATTTCCTGTGTAATTATGGTTGCTGACGAGAGAACAGTTGGCATTTATGGTATCCATTCTGAAAAGCTGGCATACTGAAGCCGAGCTTTTGTGAAGCCCGTACAGGTAACCGCCAGGCATTCCGAAATCAAGCCCGGCATAAATACAACCGCCTGTTGAGCCGACCGAAACGGTAATGCCCGGCGTGCTCAGGTTGAATTTTTTCATCAGGTCGGTGTAAATTCCTGTACAAGAGAATGTAAAAGCGTTGTTTTGCGTTAATGGTTTGTTATCTCTTGCAATATTTTGAGAATATAATATCAGAGGTAAAACAGAAATAAAAACCAGTAAGACTATTTTTTTCATAGCCCTGAATGTTAATGTTTTTTTAGTTGTGATTTCATCAAACTGAAAACACAATTCCGCCAATTATTATGGGTGATAAAATTATTTAGTTAAAACCATGCGTTTCGTATCTGAAAAAGCGCCCGCATCGATTCTTATGAAATACACTCCGCTCGCGTATTTCGAGCCGTCCCAATTTGTTTCGTATGAACCCGCGTTAAGCATCTCATTCACAAGAGTTTCAATTTCCTTTCCCGTTATGTCATAAACACATAATCTCACAGCCGAAGATTTCGGCATGCCGAATTTAATTGCAGTTGACGGGTTGAACGGATTGGGGTAGTTCTGATAAAGTATATACCCCGCGGGGACCGGTTCAGTCAGGATATTGATATCTGTGACGCCTCCCGTCTCCGTTTTCAGAATAGTGCCGGCATTTCCGACTGCGTAACCTCTTTTTGAATCAAAGAAAAAAACATCCTGAAGAATCTGGTTATGATTTACAGTCTGGGGCGCCCAGCTATTTCCGCGGTTGGTTGTTTTCAGAACGGAACTGCCGGAGACTCCGCCGCCGACGGCATAACCGGTGTCATTATTAGGAAATGTCAGTGCATAAATGCCGATCGATGAACTGTATACCATCGACCAGCTGCTGCTTCCCGGAATCCAGTAAGTTGATCTGTAAATTGTGTATCCTGTTGTATAATACGGTGAGCCGGTGTTGTAATAACATTCCGCAAAGCCCGTATCGTTTTCAAGAAAATAACATTCATTGAAATTGTAGGTCCCCGGTCCCCAGTAACCTCCCATCATCCAGTTCTGGCCGCCGTTGGTCGTTTTTCTCTGAAGTCCGTTGTTGCCCATTCCGTAACCTTTCGAGCCGTTCATGAAGTAAATTGAATTTATGACGCCTTCTGAAGAAGGAAGGATATTAACCCAGTTCTGTCCCGCATCGGAACTTTTGTAGATTCCGTTATTGCCGCCGGCAAAGACCAGACCGTCTATGCAGCAGATTTTATTCATACCTGTACCGAAGACCTGAAGCCAGTTATTACCGGAATTCGTAGTCTTTATTATACCGGAATAGCCGGCGCAGTATCCGACGGAATCGCCGGAAAAGCGAATATCGCGCAGTTCGTATGTGACGGAGGAATTCAGTGGGAACCAGTTCTGTCCGGAACTGGTAGATTTCAAAATGGTGCCGTTAGCTCCGCAAACGTAACCTGTAACCAGATTGCGGAAATAAACACCGCTCAGATTTGCAGTTGTTCCGGAGGCGATGATTTGCCAGCCGGACTGGGGATAGCAACTTACACTGAACGAGCAGACTGCGATAATTATAAAAAATAATTTTTTCATAATATCTTTGTCTTAAGGTATAAAATTACTGCGTTATTTTAGTAATGTCAACCGTACTATTTTATCATCAGCATCTTTGTTGTCGCTGTATAATCTCCGGCTGTAAGCCTGTAGAAATAGACTCCGCTAGAGTATTTTGTCCCGTCCCATTTTGTTTCGTACGAACCCGCGTTAAGCTTCTCGTTAACGAGCGTTTCAATTTCCTTTCCCGTAATATCATATACTGAAAGTTTCACCGCCGAAGATTTCGGCAGATCGAATTTTATTGTCGTTGAAGGATTGAACGGGTTGGGGTAATTATTGTATAGTTTATACTCTGCCGGTATTTCTTCCGATACCCGATTAACACCGATTGCTCCTGTCCGGAAATTCCAAGGGCTGGACCACGTACTCGTGCCGTATGAGTATGTCGAATTGACTCTCCAGTAGTACAAATTGTTAGGCGAAAGTATTCCCGGACGGATTTGCAGGAACGTGCGTGATGTTACCGAAGTATCATAAATTGTATTATTGAAATATAAGTCCTGCGATATCTGTATTCTGTTTGATAAAACGCCGACAGTGCTGTCCCAGTCGAGTAAAACGTTCAATGGCTGATTCGTTGAATTATTAGGCGGAGCTAAAAGTACGGGCGGAAATGGTTCCGGAGGAGGAGGAGTATCGTATTGAGCTCTTATAAACCAGAATTCTTCCGCTGATTCACCGTTGCCTGAACCGTTAACGTATGAGCCGGGTATATTGCCCCTGAGTGCGACCATATTACAGTAATAATATGTTGATGCTTTATCGCTCACGGAAGTAATGCTCGGGTACCGCCAGTCTTTTCTCGGTGTTACAGGATTGACTTTTACAGGGTTATTCCATGATGTTCCGTTTATGCCCGATGACATTATCCAGATATCCATGAAAGATGTAGTATCCGTCGTTCCGCCGACTGCTCCGGAAGGTACGCAGAATGCGACAAATAACCTTGCTCCGTCTGTTGAAGAACCTATTGATGGTCTGCATAATGTTCCCATCACATCGTTAACACCTATGTAAGGATGATAACCGACTTTTGTCGTGTCTGCGATAACTACACTCTTATTTGGATCAGATCCGGTAAGGTTGGATGCCCAGTATCTTATTTTTGCGGGAGCTGCGGGAAAAAATGAATTGTCCGTGGTCTGTTTTATCGTCTCGAATACTACGCAGGGTATATTCCCTCCGTATGTAATTGAAATTCCTCTCAATCCTCCGAGACTGTCTCCTCCCGCGCCGAAATTCGCGTCGAATATTTTAAGAGGAGAAGTGAAAGTCGTTCCGTTATTCGTGGATTCTATGAACCAGACGTCTCCGTAATTTGACGGGTATAATGCATTGTTGTTTATAAATGCTATGCCGATTCTTCCGTCCGAACCTCTTCCAACCGCATAAGTTTCAGCGCTGCCTCCCTGCGTGAAATTCCATCCTGTCCATGCGCCGGGTGTAGAGCTTATAGAGGTGCACTTGTTATAAAGAACCGAATCCTGTTCAGAGACCAGCATCAGGAATTTATTTGCTATCGATAAATTTGACGTGCTGATTACACGCGGCCAGCTGTTGACTGCATAAGTAGGGGGATAAAGGTGCGTGAATGATCCTGTGCCCGGAAAGGCGTCCTTATAAGCACAGCATCTGCTGATTGTTCCTCCGTGAGTGCTGTGGTTGGATATCAGAGCCGAACCGTCGGAAAATACGCCAATTGATGGGAAGCCGCTTTTTATTCCAACCGG
>CAIKZJ010000120.1 GCA_903831845.1 uncultured Ignavibacteriota bacterium | reverse complement strand
TGTATTGTGGAACGCTAACGGCAGGCTTGTGTGCGACAAGCGGTTTCCGCAGGCATACAATAAGGTCTATCCGGATAACAACGGAGGTGTTTTCATTGCATGGTGCGACCAGCGGGATTCTATATCCAATGATGTATACGTTCAGAGAGTCAGGTCGAACGGAACATTCTCGATGCCGGATACGGGGCTTGCGATAACACACGATAACTTCGCGCAGTACAGACCGGAAGTAACGACTGACGGAAAGGGAGGCATAATAATCGGCTGGTTCGATTACAGGAACGGACCCGAGTATCCTTTCAACATAGACATTTACGGGCAGCGGATTGATTCCGCGGGGCATATCAAGTGGGACGCGAACGGAAAGAACATTTGCGACGCGCCATACTCGCAGATTAATACAGCGCTGGTTTCCGACGGGAATTACGGAGCGGTTTATGCATGGGACGACAGGCGCGCGGGAATTTCGACGTACGACATTTACGCGCAGAGAGTGGATTCGCTGGGCGTTCCGCAGTGGGGAACTGACGACGCGCCCGTAAGCACGGCTACGGGAAACCAGTACAAGCCGCAGATAGCGGCCGCGCTGGGAGGATATGTAATATGTTACGAGGATACGAGAAACGGAATCAGCAATTACGATGTATTCTGCCAGAAGATACTTTCTAACGGCAGCACTGTGTTGTCTTTGTCTTCAAATGAGACAGAGACCGTATCCGGATTCAGGCTTTATCAGAATTATCCGAACCCGTTCAATCCGGTGACGAAGATTAAATTTTCTGTTCCGGATAACGTACAACAAAAAACGGAATATGGCATCGTGAGCCTGAAAGTATTTGACATGCTCGGGAGGGAAGTAGCGGAGCTTGTAAATGAGAGTCTGAAACCGGGTGTTTATGAAGTGCAATTTTCGGGAGATGGTCTTGCGAGTGGAATATACTTTTACCGGTTAACATCCGGCGGCAGCCAGGCTGCAGTAAGGAAAATGCTGCTCATGAAGTAGTCAGTTATAGCATTCATACTGAATCAGCTGCCATTTGAAGTCATTAAGGTTGTATGCGAGTTCGCATACGACCTTTTGTTTTTCGCATATGACGCTGAAGTGGTATTCATAGGCCTCGCCCGTGGGAATTTTCCACGTCGAATTCACGCGGGATACGTTGTAAACGTCGTTCTTCCACTTGAATTTCACGATTTCAATCTTCAGGCTGTGGAAGAATGCGATCACGTCAATAGGCTCGAATATCTGATTTTCCATAATCCAATAAATTACCATATAAAATTATGGTATATATCGGAAAATGTCAAGAGCGTCATAATTGGGTTTTAACTTTCAAAATCGAAAGGAGTGCCGTAGGCACGACAGTTTTTTAGGAAACAGAAGAGGAAATAAAAGAGTCCCGTAGGGACGACAGTATAAATTTAACGATATATAGATTAAGCGATTTGAACTATATTTGTTAAAATGAAAACAACATCATGCCTAACACCTATACGCAAATTTACATTCAGGCAATTTTTGCCGTCAAGGGGCGTCACAATCTGATTCAGGACGAATGGAAGAATGATTTGTTCGCATACATAGGCGGCCTAATAAACAATCTCGGCCAGAAAACAATAATTGTTAACGGATACAGAAATCATGTGCATTTGTTCTTCGAATTCAAGCCTGTTACGAATTTATCAGAGCTGATTAAAAAAGTAAAAGCGAATGCATCAAAATATATGAATGATAAAAGGTATTCGCCGGGCAGGTTCGAATGGCAGGAGGGATATAGTGCGTTTTCGTATTCTCAATCTCATATCAATAATGTTTTTAAGTATATCCAGAATCAGGAAGAACATCACAGAAAGAAAACATTCAAGGAGGAGTATATTAGTTTTCTGAAGCTATACAATATTCCTTATGACGAAAAGTATTTCTTTGAATGGAATGAATGAAATTACACTGTCGTCCCTACGGGACTCACGGAATAATAAAACAATCTTTCTAAAAAACTGTCGTCCCTACGGGACTGATCAGTGCTTTTCCAGGTAATTCAGGTCCTTGCCGAACGTTTCCTCAAGTCTGGTTACGGAGAAGAACGCAACAACGCATGTTGACAATCCCACGATGAGAGCGGAGTAAATAATCCCGGTCAACGGTGTCAGGTACTGGAATATAAGAGTTGCCGGAACTACCGCTCCGCGCACGAAGTTGGGTACGGTTGTCGTGACTGTCGCGCGTATATTTATTCCGAACTGCTCCGAAGCGTTTGTCACGAACACAGCCCAGTAACCGCCGGAGATGCCGAGCATTAAGCACATTGCATATAAGAAGGTTGTATCGAATCTGTTGAAGAAAAGGTAGACTACTATGAACAAAGCTTCCAGGGCGATGAAAAGCATTACTATCTTTTTTCTTGTCCTGAAGATCTGACTAAGAAATCCGCTGAGGAAATCACCGGCGGCCAGGCCTATGTAGCAGAACATGACGGCCTTTCCGGTGCTTATGGCTCCCTGAATGCCGAAAGCTTTCGCCAGTTCAGGCGAGAAGGTTATCAGCACGCCGACGATGAACCATATGGGAACGCCTATAGAAATACTGTTCAGGTATTTGAAGAAAAGTTTTTTATCGGTGAAAAGTTTATGAAAGCTTCCCTTGGCGACTTCAATTGATTTGATTGAATTATACATGCCTGATTCATAAACGCCTATGCGCATTATCAGAAGAAGTATTCCCATTCCGCCGCCTACGAAGAAAGCGGTACGCCATTCGAAGAAATCGGCAACGAGCGCGGCGACGACTGCTCCGAATATACCGATAGTCGCGACGAGCATAGTGCCGTAACCGCGGGTTTCCTTCGGCATTACTTCCGAAACGAGCGTTATTCCCGCGCCGAGTTCGCCCGCGAGGCCTATGCCTGCTATGAACCTGAAGAGGGCGTAGAGCGGGATAGTATGGACGAATCCGTTCGCGATGTTAGCAAGCGAATAAAGGAATATCGAGCCGAACAGGACGGAAATCCTTCCTTTCTTATCGCCTAGAATTCCCCAGATTATTCCGCCTATGAGCATTCCTGCCATCTGCATGTTGAGAAGCAGAACGCCGTCGGACATGAGTTCAGAATCAGGCACGCCGAGAGATTTGAGAGAACCGATGCGTACAACGCTGAAGAGAATGAGATCGTATATATCTACGAAATACCCCAGGGCTGAAATAACGACGATAGCGATAATATTTCTTTTTGATGTTGATGCGTCCATGTTCTGCATTTTAATAGGGCAATATGTAAAAAATATTTCAATATTGAAATATTAATTCTCCAAATAAGGCAGAACACAGAAAGATC
>CAIKZJ010000119.1 GCA_903831845.1 uncultured Ignavibacteriota bacterium | reverse complement strand
CTGTTCGCAACTATTCTTTCGTAATCTTTTCTGAACAGCGCTTTTGTTCCGCAAAGCGTATCGGTAATTCTCTGACCGAGAAGCCAGGTAAAAACCTTGCTGAAGAAAATGTTTCCCAGTTTGTTCAGGCGTCTCATCGCTTTTTCGTGCATCTGATATACGTTGCGCGTTCCGTTTATAAATTCGCCTTTTCCGTTCGCGAGAGCGTCGTAGAACTTCGTAAGGTCTTCGGGCGCTACCGTCATATCGGCGTCAAGGATGACGAATATGTCTCCCTGCGCTTTTTCAAACCCAGTGCGGACCGCGTCGCCCTTGCCTTTTCCGGGTTGTCTGTAAAGTTTTATATCCTTTTCGGGGTGTTCCTTTATCAGCTGTTCAATCCGTGCGTATGTGTTGTCTGTCGAGTTTCCTTCCACGAATACGATTTCAGTATGGCTTCCGAGTTCGGGTATTCTGTTTATAATCTTATCCACGTTGCCCTCTTCGTTCCTGCAAGGTACAAGAACGCTGATGGAATACGAGCGTACATCCTTCTTTTCCTGTCTGTAATTCCCTATCACCCATCCGGCAAGACACAGCCTTTTGAGCACGGGTAGTTTCGCGAGATATCTGTTCACGAAATCAGAGACAAGAGGGATTTTTTTCGGAAACAGGAGCATGGATCCGCTCTTTATGACATTATAATCAGAAAGAAAGAGCAGGTTCTTTATTTCCTCTATGTACAGCCAGTTTCTGTTTCCCTCTTTGAGTTTAAGTCCGAGCATTTCTCCAAACTTAAGAAGCGGGTTCCAGAAATAGTTGTAGTAGGTCACGATGATTTTTGTGTTATCGTGCGATACAGCTGTAAGTTTCTCAAAGACTTTTTGTATATCCTGCAGCGTACCGATAAGGTCGGAAACGATAATGAAATCAAATTTCCGTACCGCTGAAACAAGCACTTCAAGAGGATTTCCGGATTCAATATCCGCCTGAATAAAACCGACACTGCCGTGTTTTTCCTTACCTTCGGAAATCATGAAAGGATTTATCTCTATTCCCGAACATTCCGCTTCCAATGAAGCGAGCGTTTCTCCCGTTCCGCAGCCGATTTCGAGCACCGATGAGCCTGCGGGCACCATGAATTTAATAAAAGCCGAAATCGAATCATGGTAATACCTGTTCCTACGCCTCCAGTATTTCTTGCTGTCGGCATATTCTTTCGTACCGAAATCCCTGTATGTAAATCCTTTTGAACCCACTATTTGTATATTAAATAAAATTCGACTCCCCATATCGCGATAAAGAAAAGCGTAACCAGCGCGCCGAATATTTTCTGTTTCAAATTAAAATGCGTAAGCCTGAACCTGTTCTCTGAAGCGAATTTCACCGTGCCCATTACGAACAACGGTATCAGCACGTAATGATAGCGGGCAAGAGCGACAAATATGAAAAACGTGAGGAGCCAGGTGAATATGTATCCGTATAGTATGAATCTTTTTTTCCTCATAAGCATCAGTCCCCACGTGCCGAGAATCATCACGGCAAAGTAAGGCAGGTTGACCAGCGCTATAATCAGGGGATTGATAGATCTGTACACTTCGGACGATGTTCTCGCCCTGCCCTCGTCAGGGGTAAAATACAGCAGGACCATCCTTTCGCTCGAGAAAAAATAAACGAGTTTTTTCACCCCAAGCACGGCAAATTTGTGCGGATTCTTCAAAGCATATTCCATCCCCGCCTTATAGAACGCCTTGTCCCTTTCGGCTTCGTCCTGAATACTGAATATCGGATTAGTGTCTTCTATCTTATGGTACCATGTTCCCGTTGCTTCAGGATTGCTTCCCGACCAGAACGTGGAGCCTCCGTGAGTGCCCGTGCTGAAAGTGTTCAGCACGATTTTATTTCTTATAAGCCAGGGCAGCACTACTATTGCCGCTCCGGCAAAAAAGTATACCGCGTACTGAATAGCCCTTTTCGTTCTTTTGTGCTGAAACCCCTCGAAATACTTCCTTCCGTAAACAAACAACGCGATGGGAAAAATCAGCATCGAGAACATGAACGAAGAGCGTACGAGAAAAGCGTAACCCGAAATCATTCCAATTAAAAATATCTTCCAGTCTATCTTTCCCGTGTAGAAATAATAAAGAATGACCAGCGCAAGAAGTCCGAAAAGCGATTCGCTTAAAAGAGTCTGCGTATAAAGTATGTTCGACGGAAAGAAAGAGAATACTGCCAATGCCTGCACCGAGCGTTTAATGTCGAAATATTTCAGGCAGAACATAAAGAACAATAAACCCGTAAGCACTTCGAGCAATGACTGCGCGATGCGGACGTATAACTGGTCGGCTCCCGTCACCAGATAAACGCCGGCGATGAAAAGCGGGTAACCGATTGTAGACGAAGCCGTCGGTTTTCCGTCGAGAGAATACTCTGCGTTCTTGACCATGCTGACGGCAAGTTTATGGTAATCGAGGCTGTCCGAACGCAGATCGGAGCTGAGCGTAAACGCAAGTATGAGTTTAATCACAAGCGCGGCAATAAGTATAACCGCGATGCGCCGCTTATCTTTTTTATCGAGCGATATGTTATTTATGTCAACAAGCATTATTTTTCAGCAACGAGAATTACACCCGTTCCTTCCTTGTTTTCTGTTATAGTATCGAGCCACATTAATATCAGAACGAACCACAGAGTGAACAGATAATAGAACGGAAGCAGTAGTATGAATATTTTAGAAGCGCCTGCAATCAGAATGGGATATTTAATCCCGAACCTCCACGAAATTGTTCCGAACTTCCCGTAAGCGTACCTGAAACTCTTTACTTTCAGACCCGCGCGTTCGACTTTTGAAGTGATATCTTCTTTCGAATATCCGTTTCGCGCGTGTTCTTCGATGAAACTCTCGTCGTCGTGGTCGTGAGCGTCGCTTCCGCCGAGGTCCGAGGGAGTATTAATTAGCAGTTTCCCGCCTTTTCTCAACGCGACTGCGAAATTTTTCAGTACGAGTTCGTCTTCGACTATATGCTCCATCACGTCAACGTTCAATATGAAATCAAATTTCTCGTTATAATCGATTTTCGTCAGGTCGCCGATCTCAAATTTCGTATTCTTGTATCCGCATTTACCGAAGAAGAAATTGCAGTCTTCGACCTGTTCATCTTTCACGTCGATTCCGAACAGCGAGCAGTTCCTGAAGTATCTCGCCATGAAATACGAATACTGACCGAATCCCATTCCCGCGTCGAATATATCGAGTTTATCATTTCTTTCATAGAGTCCTTTTATCTCCTTCTTGACGTGCCATGTTCTCAGGAACATCAGGTCGAGCAGGCGGTAGAACATCTTTCTGAGGAAAGGCCTTCTCGCCACTATATCGCCGAACACTCTTTTTACCGGATCGTATTTCAATTCAATTCCTTTCTTTTGATGTAAGTTTTTCGAGTTGTTTCACGTATTCCTCCCACGTGTATTTAACTTTTTCGGTTTTGATATTTTCCGAAAATTCCTTTTCGAGATTTTTACCGTAGAAATCATTTACGGCTCCTGTCAATTGTTCCGTATTTTTCGGCTCGACGAGTATACCCGTCTTGCCGTCGATAACTACTTCGCCGATGCCTCCCACTTTCGTGGCAATAACGGGCTTATCGTAGTAATAGCAAATCTGCACGATTCCGCTCTGCGTCGCGTCAAGATAAGGCAGCACGACTGCGTCGGCGGCGGAGAAAAAGTATTTTATACTGTCGTCAGGCAGAAAATCCGAAATCAGAAGAACGTCGTCTTTTATACCGAGATTTTCTATTTTTTCTCTGTATGGTTTTTCGTCGTCGTAGAACTCGCCCGCGACTAGAAGTTTAACTTTGTTTGTTTTCAGAATTTCAGGAAGAGCGTCCAGCAGGTAATGCAGGCCTTTATACTTCCTGACATAACCGAAAAACAGAATCACCTTTTCGTTCGTGATATCCCGACCGTATTCCTTTTTAATAAATTCCTTAGCTTGGACTTTATCGACCTTCTCCCCGAATATATTGTATAGCGGATGCGGGGTGAACACATACGGCTTGTTCTTTTTGTTAAGCAGTTTAAGGTCGTTCTCAACGGTCTTCGACTGCACTATGAAATAATCCGCCGTCGTAAAAGCCATTTTTGTCAGAAAAATATCGCCGAATCTTTTTTCATGCGGAATGACGTTATCGCAGATGAAAAGCACTTTTGTTTTCGTGAACATTTTCACGAAGAACGCTATCGTAAAGAAACACGGAGCAAAGAACGGAATCCAGTACTTATAAATAAGCAGGTCCGGTTTTTCCTTCCGTATTTTCAGAGCCGTGAAGAACCAGTTAAAAGGGTTCACGGAATCGACTTTGATAATATTGTCTTCATCCGGGATTCTGTAAGCGGGTTCAGAAGTTTCGTACTGCGTCTTTCCCGGAAAAAGAAATTCGGGATACTGGCGTTTGAACGAGAATACCTTAACGCTGTGCGATGCGGCGGTGATGTATTTATACAGAATAGCCGTGTACTGGGCTATGCCGCCTCTCATCGGATACGCAGTCGATACGATAACCGTCTTCATCAGCCGTTCAGTTTATTTACCGTTTCAAAAACATCCGCAGGGAACAGGTGGTCCATGCACTGGTATTCTTCGTTCCTGCACTTAGGACTGAAATAGCATTTGCATTCCTTTTTCGGCTGAACTATGACACCGTTATTGTAAAGTTCGAATTCGTTCGGGTTGAAAATATTATTCATCAGGACAACTTTCTTTCCGAGGGCTATCGCGATGTGGAGCCCCATTGTAACCTGTGTGACGACGATGTCGCACTTATCGACGAGATTTACGAATGTTCTGATGTCGAAATGCCCGAAATACTTGCTGCCTGTGAGTTCGGCGAGGTAAGTATTGTTTTCGTGCTCCTGCTCGCCGCCGAGAAGGACGACTTCATAGCCGCCGTCTTTCAGTTTATTAATGAGTTCGACCCAGTAATCGTTCTTCCATAGCCGCGAGGTCCAGCGCGAACCGCAGCCGGTATTGAGACCGACGACTTTCTTCTTGGTATTTATATCCCAGACCCTGTCGAAATTTTTATCGACGTCGAGTATGTATTTTTCCTTTTTGAAATTATAACCGCAAATTTCGAAAATCTCTTCGGGATAGCTCTTCGTATTTTTCTTTGAATAATCGTCGAACATGCCTGTAAGAAGTTTATGCTCGGCATCGGCGTTGACCGGATAACAGAAACCGTTTATAAGAGTATATCCGAATTTTTTGTACGCGTTTATTTTCGACGCAAGCGCGACGGCTTCTTTGTCTTTATCGAGATTAATTACAACGTCAAATTTTGTTTCCTGAAGGAAGAGAATGTTTTCAAGATTAAATTTCAGCGGTTCGTCGACGCTGATATCGGAATTTACGGGCAGCAATTCGGGAAAATTCGTGAGCCAGTAAATTTTGCCGTAATGATATTCGTTCTTCAGCGGATAAAGAAGAGGAGTCGTGCGTATGACATCGCCTGCGGCTCCGAGTTTGATAATGAGAATCTTCTTGTTGAATTTCTCATAATAGGAGCAGTCGGAACAATCGACTCCGTGAAGTTTTGAAGGCTTGCAGGGAACGTCCGCCCTTATAAACCTGCAGTCATATTTTACTTGCCCGAATTTAATCATAAGAATAAATTAAATAATAAAAAGCGCCTGCTTCTCCGGTTCGCGAAAAAGCTCAAAACAAACAAATTTCAGGGTTTTCCGCAAAATTGCGCGGAACACCCCAATTTTATAAAAATATTGTAATATTGTGAGAAAACAAAGTCAAAGGAAAGCGTATTGAAGTGTTTGGTTTTATAAGAAATTAATGATTGTGAGGCTTTTTATTTTTCTGACTTTAAAAAAACATAAAAAATAGACTTATTGAAACAATCTTAATTCCGAATTAAATATCATTTAATGAAATTATCTACAGTTATAATGGCCGCCGGAAAAGGTAAGAGAATGAAGAATCCGGACAAGTCAAAGGTCATGTTCGAACTCAGCGGAAAACCGATGATCGAATACGTCATCAACCTGTCGCTCAAAATCGATTCGGCTTTGATAGTGCCGATAGTCGGATACCAGAAACAGAGCGTAATCGATTTTCTTTCCTCGAAATTCAGCGGCGAGATGAGCAGGATTAAATTCGCGCATCAGGACGAACAGCTGGGCACGGGACACGCATTAATGCAGACGAAAGATATTCTCGACGGATTCGACGGAGACGTTCTTATTCTTTCGGGCGACGTTCCGCTCTTAAGATACGAGACGGTTATGAAATTCGTGAAATACCACACCGACAACGGTTTCCGCGCGAGCCTTCTTTCCGCGATCTTCGACAATCCGTTCGGATACGGCAGGATAATCCGCGACGCTGACGGTACGTTCATCGATATAGTTGAAGAGAAAGACGCGTCGGACGAGCAGAAAAAAATCAAGGAAATCAATTCGGGTATTTACATAGTCGACAATAAAATACTTTTCGAAGCATTGACTACTCTGAAAACAGACAACGCTCAGGGTGAATATTATCTAACCGATATTTTTAAATATTTCAGAGACAGGAAAATAAAAATCGGCGCTGTGCCCGTCGACAACAACGTTGAAATCACAGGCGTCAACACGATAGACCAGTTAACAGAGCTCGAAAAATTAATAGTATAACATGTCCGAAATAATTTTCAGCGTTTCAGGAGTAAGGGGAATTTACGGAGACACACTGACACTCCCCGTTACTGTACATTACACACTCGCGTACGCGAGATTCTGCAGGGAGAATTCCAGGAGCAGGAAAATCGTAGTCGGCCTCGACGGCAGGATGAAAGGCGACGAGATACACGCTGTCGTTGTTTACACGCTCGCGCTCTCGGGTTTCGAAGTTATCGACATAGGCGTGACACCTACGCCGACTGTGCAGCTTGCAGTCGAGAAAACGAAAGCGGCGGGAGGCATAGCCGTAACGGCATCGCACAATCCGCAGCAGTGGAACGGCCTGAAATTTCTCGATTCGGACGGAACGTTCCTGAAAAGCAACCAGATTGATAAGATCAAGAAATATCTGAAAGAAAACTATTTCAATTTTGTCAGACCCGACAACAAACTGAACATCAAGCGCGACGACACCTGGCTGAAGAAGCACATCGACCTCGTGCTGAAATCCGGTTTCGTGAACACGGCGAAAATCAGAAGAAGAAAATTCAAAGTCGTAGTCGACGCTGTGAACTCTTCGGGCTCGGTTATCATTCCCGCGCTTCTTAAGAAACTCGGATGCGAAGTGGTGGAATTATACTGCGACGGCACGGGAAAATTCCCCCACCTGCCGGAACCATTGCCGCAGAACCTCACTCTGCTTTCGAAAGCCGTGAAGAAGCACAAAGCCGATGTCGGATTCGCAATTGACCCGGACGGTGACAGGCTTGTCCTGATCTGCGAGGACGGCAAGCCGTTCATAGAGGAAAACACGATTGTAACAGCGATAAGAGGCGTATTAAGAAATACAAAATCGAAAGTAAAGAACACGGTTGTGAACATGTCGACGACGCGCGCAGCCGAAGACGTTACCAAGGAATTCGGCGGAATGATATCGCGCTCCGCGGTCGGCGAAATCAACGTCGTCAATCTTATGAGGAAGACGAAAGCGATTGTCGGCGGAGAAGGAAGCGGCGGTGTTATAGTGCCGAAGATTCATTACGGACGTG
>CAIKZJ010000118.1 GCA_903831845.1 uncultured Ignavibacteriota bacterium | reverse complement strand
CATGTGAATCTTACCCGTGATCGGCATGAAATCGTCGATATTGAAAATCCACGGGAAGTAGAATCCGTCGTATCCGACTATGTCGAACGGATGATAGTCGTAATGAATAGAATGAATTTTATTTTCTTTCTTAACTTTCACTACGAAATCGCCCTTGTCTGATGAATTGAAGAGCTCTTCAGGCACACGTATATCGCGTTCGCAGAAAGGCGAATGCTCGAGGAGCTGTCCGAATTCGTTTCTGTATCTTTTGGGAGTCTTGACAGGTCCGAATGATTCAAATACGAGCAGACGGAGCGGCTGACTGTGATTAAGCCTGTAGGTTATGCTTCTGGGGATTACGATGTAATCGCCTTTTTTGAATTTTATGAAACCGAAATTTGATTCAAGCGTTCCTTCGCCTTCATGGACGAAAATGATTTCGTCGGCAGAAGCGTTCTTGTAGAAATAATCCGTCATTTTATCCGGACGGCACACGCTCATAATCACGTCGCTGTTGAACATAAGCGGTTTTCTGCCCGAGACGAAATCAGATTCCGTTTTCAGGTCCTTTGTCTTGAAATGGTACGGGCAGAGTCCTGCGCTCCATTCGACGGGAGTAGCGTCGATAATCACCTTGTCGATATTGTCAATTTTCGCCGGGGGGTTTATGTGATAGGCATTCGAAAGAATGCTGTCGAAGCCGATTGTCGAAAACAACTCTTCGTGATATAAACTGCCGTCCGGCTGCCTGAACTGCGTATGTCTTTTCTGCGGTATTTTCCCGAGTTTATGATAAAATGGCATATTATTCTTTTTATGTTATAACAATATAATAACTGAAAAAATTTATAAAAACTTATTTGCTTTCCCAGGCCGGTGAGTGGGAAGTAGGAAAGTGTGCTGGTTCCGGTAAAAAGAAAAAGCCGTTCGGTGAACGGCTTTGATATTCCTGTAATAATATAAGATTCGTAGTGCTTATTCGCCCAATGCTTCGAGGTATCTCTCCGCATCGATGGCTGCCATGCAACCGGTGCCCGCGGCCGTGATTGCCTGGCGGTACACCGCGTCCTGCGCGTCGCCGCATGCGAATACGCCTTCGATGTTGGTTTTCGACGATGACTTTTCCGTCTTAAGATATCCGACGCCGTCCATGTCGAGAATTCCCTTAAGGAATTTCGTGTTAGGTTCGTGGCCTATCGCTATGAACACGCCTTCGCAGGGGTGGAATGTGATTTCACCAGTCTGCACGTTCTTAAGGTTTACGCCCGTAACCGCTTTTCTTCCGCCTTCGTTCGTACCGATGACTTCGTCGATAACAGTATTGAGCGCGAGTTTTATCTTCGGATTGTTCTGAACTCTTTCAAGCATTATCCTGGAAGCGCGGAATCCTTCTCTTCTGTGAATAAGGAGTACTTCAGACGCGTGTCTTGTGAGATAATTAGCTTCTTCCATGGCCGTGTCGCCGCCGCCGACAACAACGACTCTCTGGTTCCTGAAGAAGAAACCGTCGCAGGTCGCGCACGCGGAAACGCCGAAACCCATATAATTTTTTTCGGATTCAAGACCGAGATATCTTGCCGACGCGCCCGTTGCGATGATTACGGTATCCGCCGTGTATTCTGTGTTGTCGTCAGTCCATACCTTATACGGTTTCGATGTAAAATCGACATTTGAAACTGTTTTGAAAAAACTCTGCGCGCCGAATCTCTGCGCCTGTTTTCTCATTATATCCATAAGTTCAGGTCCCGCTATTCCTTTTTCAAATCCGGGATAGTTTTCGATGTCGGTCGTAATCATAAGCTGACCGCCGGGCTGCGCGCCTTCGAAAATAATCGGTTCAAGGTTAGCTCTTGCGGTGTAGATCGCGGCTGTTAGCCCTGCAGGGCCTGTGCCGATAATAATTACTTTATGCTGTCCTCTCTGAGACATTTTAAAATTTCCTTTCGTAAATTATTTATTGTAAAAATTTATTTTTTCTTCAAGCTGCTTGTTGCTTTTGTTGAGTTCGAGAGCCTTCTTCCAGAAATAAACGGCTTTCTGCGTGTCCTTGAGCGCGTTGTGCACATCGCCGAGATGCTCGAGAATTACAGAGTTAGAGCCGTTGACGGAAACCGCACGCTCTATGTACTCTTTCGCATTCTTATAGTCTTTCATCATGAAGTAAATCCAGCCCATAGTGTCGAGGTACGAAGAATTCCCCGGTTCCTTGTTCACCGCTTTCTTAATCATGTCGAGCGCCTTGTTCAGGTTTTCGCCGCGCTGCGAAAGATTGTAAGCGTAGTTGTTGAGAATCAGAGCGTTGTCCGGGTCGACCTTCAGCGCCCTTTCGTAAGCGTCGTTCGATTCTTTGTACTGTTTGTTGCTGTTGTAGGCGAGCGCCAGCGATGAAAGAATGCTCAATTCGTTCGGGTTGAGTTCTGCCGCTTTCTCGTAATACCTGATCGACACAGGAAGGTCGCCGAGCCTCTGCATTATGAGCGCGTACGTGTAGTTCATCCTGAAATCGTTAGGAGCGAGTTCGAGTCCTTTT
>CAIKZJ010000117.1 GCA_903831845.1 uncultured Ignavibacteriota bacterium | reverse complement strand
GAGAATAGAAAATCATTTTAGATTCTCGTCACGAAGCCCTTGCTTCGTGATGCGTTACACTGAAATCCGTTACGAAGCTGGGGCTTCGTAACGAGGGGAGTGAGAGGTTTATTCCTATGATATTTTGTTTGGCAAATATAGGTTATTTGAAATCCAGTTCCCATTCCTCCAGCACTTCGTAGGCGTTCCACACACGCACCTTATACTTTGCGCCTTCCATCACGCTCACGAGGCAGACGAGATGCTTTGAGTCGGAACATTTGCCGATGTCGAAGTTTGTGTCGCTGTATGCGTCGTTCGATATGATTTCAGTTTCGTAGTCCCATTCTTCTTTGCCGTCGGGCATTTTGTGGTTCTTCTTGTGGACTTTCATTTCTACTTTTATCAAGGGCGTGCTGCGCGAGGTTTCCGTTCCGAGCGTGTCAGTCCTTACCAACTCGAATTTGAACGCGTGGTCTTTGTATCCCGGCCTTACTTCGATTTGGTATGACTCGTATCCCGGCGTCTCGATGAAATTCGGTATTTTCTCGAATGTGATGTGCGTGATTATGTTCTGCCCGAATCCTAACGCAGGGAAGAACAGCATTATTGTGAGTATGATTCTTGTGATTCGCATTTATTCGTTTTATCTATTTAACGCCGTTTTTCGCTTTAGGTTCCTTTTATAGCGGCTACAAAAGAATACTTCACCTTGTCATCCCCGAACGATTTTGTTGGGGATCAGGACGCCGATACTCTGTTGCGCAGCCGGAAGTAATCCCTCCTGATAATTAGTTCGGTTTTTGATTCCCGCCAGGAGCACGCAGGAATGACAAAATAAGGTGGAATTCACCCTGTTTCATTTTCAATTATAAAATGTAAATTTGCACTTTCAATTTTACGCTTTACATTAGTTAGTATTGCCTTGAATAAAAAGTCAAATATCCCAATTATGGGTTGTTCCCAAACCCATTATATCAAAGATATGGATTACAAAGCAGAAGCACTCGATTGTCCCAACTGCGGCGCGCCGCTCAACCTCGCTAAAGGCAGCGAATTTACTTTTTGCGAGTACTGCCACTCAAGCATAAGAATCACGAAGCACGAAGATACTGGCGAAGATACCGCATCGCATATGGACGTTCCGCCCGAGGTCATAGCCGAAGTGAAAAAACTCATTCTCAACGGCTCGAAATCCGATGCTGTCGAACTCTATATGAAATCCGCGAACATCGAAAAGGACGTTGCAGAAAAACTCGTCGACGCTATCGTCGGGAGTATCACGAACAGAATCATACTGAACCGCCCGCTCAGCGTAAAAGGAATTTTCTTCGCTGTGTTTTTCTTCGCAGTCGCAGCGCTGATGTTCTGGCTTCTCGCATCGCACACCGTCGATACGAAAATTGTTCAGGTGCTCTGCTGGATGGTGCTGATTTTCATGCTGATTAACATCGCTGCAATATTCCGCTCGATAATCACAACGATAAAATTCGCCGGCGTGAAGTGGACAAAAGCCACCGTTCTGAAATTCGTGCTCATTAACACAAAGAAAAACCTCAGTTTCTATAAAACCCTGCTCGATGTGAAGGAGCCGAACGGTCTCTCGTTCAAAGCGGAAACCAACATAATGATTAAGAACGAAAACGTTTATAAACTTCAGGAAGGCAAGATCATCGACGTGAAATACCTCGAAAATGATAAAAAGAACGTCGTCGCTTCAGTACAGAATCTATAGAGCATTAATATCTAATCTAATATCTCGTTTTATTAAAACATGCGTATAGTCTTGTCATCCCCGAATGATTTTGTCGGGGATCAAGACGCCTATACTTTATTACGCAGCGGAAAAATTGTTTTGCCCAAAAGTCTGTTTTGTCCTGGATGACCCAAAGGGTACCCCCCGCTAAGATTCCCGATAAATCGGGATGCAAAGAACGCACATGCGGGAATGACAAGAAGGAGACTCGTCACATCCTGAATTCATTTTATATTTTCAACTGTACTTTTGCATTTTGAATTTTTAATTTTAAATTGCTCATGTGTTAGTTTCTTTCATTTCAAATCGCTTATAGCTATTTTTACACAACTCATTTATTCTATGAAGAAAATATTACTCGTTCTATTCCTTTTCATGGCGGGCGTTTCCTACTCCGCCTATCTCAATTTCGAACCCGTAACGGTAGTTCAGCCGAACGGCGCCGTTCTCAACATTTTCGCCTCCGGTGATGAGTTCTATAACTGGCTCCACGACAAGGACGGCTACACAATCATACAGAGCGAAACTACGGGTTATTATTGCTACGCTGTCCGCGAAGGCAGCCGGCTCACCGCGTCGCAGTACGTCGCGGGAACAGTCTCTCCGCTCCTTACCGGTGTCAGCCCCTGGCTTACAATTCCCGAATCCGAAATTTTCGCGAAACGCCGGGAATTCTATTCTAAAATGAATGCTGAAAAATTCGACGCCCCGAAAACAGGGACGATAAATAACCTCGTAGTGTTTATAAGGTTCGCCGACGAACCCGAATTCACCGATTCACTCGCTGTTTATAACCGCATGTTCAACAACGAGGCCGCGAATTCAAATTCAATGTACAGATATTTTAAGGAATCATCTTATAACCAGCTGTCTGTTAAAACTAAAATGTTCCCGAACCTGAACAATTATATCGTTACTTCGTTTCAGGATACGGGAGTGCGCGCTTATTACAAGCCTTATAACGCCGTTTCGAACCCGCTCGGTTATACAAGCGCTAACTCAACTCAACGCGAACATTCGCTACTAAAGAGAGCGTCAGAGTACGTCGCGAACATGGTTCCCGACACGCTCAACCTCGACGGCGACAACGACGGCAAGGTAGATAACGTATGCTTTATAGTTTACGGAACGAACACCGCCTGGGCGGATTTGCTCTGGCCGCATATGTGGACTCTGTATTCGATGACCGCTATGATACGCGGCAAGCGTGTTTATACTTATAATTTTCAGCTACAGGTCAGCCTTCAGTCAAGCGGCGTAGGCGTTCTCTGCCATGAAATGTCGCACTCTCTCGGCGCGCCTGACCTTTATCATTACACCAGCAACGGCATAGACCCGATGAACCGCTGGGACGTGATGTGCTCAAACACCAATCCGCCGCAGTACTCATGCTCCTACATGAAATGGAAATACCTTACCTGGATTCCTTCAATTCCTGTTATCAACAGTCCGGGCACTTATACGATGAAATATCTCATTTCACCTTCGAATAACTGTTATAAGATTCCTTCTCCTTATTCATCGACTGAATTCTTCATCGTCGAGTTCAGAAGAAGATTGTCGATGTTCGACGGAATGGTTCCAGGAGACGGGCTTATTGTTCTTAGAATAAATACAGCAGCCACGGGCAATGCGAACGGCCCGCCCGATGAGGTTTATGTGTACAGGCCGAACGGGACACTGACTGTCAACGGATATCCTACACAGGCGAATTTCTGTACTGAAGTCGGAAGGACGCAGTTCAATAACACTACCAATCCGACGCCGTTCCTTTCGACAGGGATTCAGGGCGGTCTTAACATAACGAATGTCGGCTCTTATCTCGATTCGATTATAACGTTTACTGTCGGCCAGATGACCGATATAAAAAATAATGAAATACCCGTTTCGTCCGACCTGAAACAGAATTATCCCAACCCGTTCAATCCGTCGACGACGATTGACTACAGCGTTGCAGCCAAAGTACACGTTTCGATGAAAGTGTTCGACGCGGCAGGCAGGGAAGTATCGACTCTCGTGAATGAAGTAAGAAACCCGGGCAATTACAGCGTTTTCTATAACGCATCCGCCTTGCCTTCAGGCGTCTATTTCTGCAAATTCACAGCCGGCGATTATTCTTCAATCAGGAAGATGATGCTTGTGAAGTAGTTGAGCAAAATTTAATAATTTATTATAAGCCGGCTTCCGCCGGCTTTTTTATTCCACTCCGGCATAGTCACGCCATAAAGCGGTTTCCTGCATCGCTTTCCTCAATTTTTTCTCTCGTATTTATTTCATATCTTTAAATACCAAAACTATTCCCGAATCAAAAAAATAATATGAAAAAGCTCATCCTTGCTCTCTTTGTCTTGGTCCTCGCAGCGAATTCATTCTCACAGGATAAACCGAAAGTCGTGGAAGTCACCGGCAATGCAACAATAGAAGTTCAACCCGATATAATGAACTGGGACGTCAGGGTCCAGGACGACGACAATAATATGCAGTCGGCGGTCAACAGCAACGAATCGTCAGTATCGAAAATTCTCGATTTCCTGAAAAATCAGGGCGTAAAAAGCGAAAAGATTTCTACAAGCGGGCTTCGCCTGAACAAGAACATCACTTACTACGACGCGAAAGTGAAAAAATATACCGTTACGAATTACATCTTCTTCAGCGTCGGAGATATTAATATGTACCAGAAACTCGCGGATTATTTCGTATCGTTCGATAACGTTTACATAAACAATACGACTCTTGCTTATTCGAACGAAATAGAAACGCGCAAACAGGCGAGAATAAACGCACTTAAAGCCGCGAAGGAAAAAGCCGAAATGATGGCGGCGGTATTCGGAAAGGAAATCGGCGACCCTATTATGATTACTGAAGAGCCTGTTTATTCGTACTTCAACAATTCACTTAACAATGTTTATACGTCGAGCGAATTTTCGGGGACGGAATCGGGTCAGACGTTCAGCAGGGGAATGGTCACCGTCACGGCTAAAGTGAAAGTGGTGTTCTCGCTGAAATAAAAATAAAAAATATCATGAGGAAAATTATCTGCAGGGACGAGTGCGAGCTGGATCACTGCTCCGCCGATGTCTTTAAAGCGGTAGCCGACGTCGGTACGTATAAAGACTGGTGGGGCGGCAAGGTGTTTGTCAAAGTCATCGAAAGAAAAGAAGGTTATATCGGTTCGAAAATAGAAGTGAAATCCAACGGCGGGAAGTTCTTCTGCGAAATCGCCGACTTCATTCCCGACAGGCACGTAATTGTGAATTATTACAAGGGCGTCGTAAGAGGCAAAGGGATCTGGATAATAGACTGCGAACCGGATAACAAATGCAGACTGCATTATAATATCGACCTCATGCCTCACGGGTTTATACCGCGACTGCTTTCGAACTTCATGAATTATTCTTCTATGCACTCGCGGACTATGGATACGCTTTTTACTAACCTTGAAAAATATCTTGCTATGGACAGAGAATGAATGCTGTTAATGCCGTATTTGTTATTTATTTTGCAGTATATATCTGTTCATTTCTCTTAATTGTATGTATGGGCTGGAAAATTAAATTACACAGGGATTTTAATATAATAGAAACAACCTTCGACGGCGATATGCAGAAAGAAGAACTCGGTAACGCCGTAACAGCATCGATTCAGGCTGTGCTGGAAAATAAATCTGCAAGACTGCTTGCTGATTGCACAGGACTCACCGGAGGCCACTCTCTCTTCGACCTTTACGAAAATGCAGGTAATATACCCGTTACTTTCATGCAAAAAGAATTCAGGGAGGCAGTCCTTATGCCTTCATCAGCAGGCGCCAGAGGAAATGTCGAATTCTGGGAAACTGTAACGACTAACCTCGGTTTCAAAGTTAAAATATTTGAAAACAGGGATAAAGCTCTTGAATGGCTGACTGAATAAAATATTTCGGTAAATCCCCGCCCCCTAAACACGTATTTTATCATTCTCGCAAAAAAAGAAAAGAACTATTAATGAATATTTCCCGTTGTTATTCAAAAATGAAGAACAATGATGAAAGTACATATTATATTTCTGTTTTTTCTTTCGGGTATTTGTCAGGCGCAATGGCAGCACGTTAATGTAACATCTACTCCTGACCTCTTCGGAGCAAGTTTTCCTTCAAATCAGACCGGATATGTTTGCGGTTACGGAAACAGATTTCACAGAACAACAAACGGCGGCTCTGTCTGGACGGACCTTTCGTTCGAGGGCACGGCTCAAAATCTCAACTCGGTTTATTTCGTCAATACGCAGACAGGTTTTCTCGCATCGACAAACGATACAATTTATAAAACATCGGACGGCGGAGTCACATGGTATAAGCGCGTTGGGATAGGATTTCCTCCCGCGAATATTCAGTTCGTCGATTCGTTAAAAGGATTTGCATTCGGAAACAACAGGATGTCCGTAACGACAGACGGCGGCGCTGTATGGACTACATCAAATATTCTCAGCAGCGGAAATTTCTTCTTCCTTAATGCGGCAACCGGCTGGTGCACTTATTATCCTGGCGCGGGCAATTCCGAACTCCGTAAAACCACAGACGGCGGCGCGTCATGGTGGACTGTTTTAAATACGTCCGAATTCAGAGTGCTCTATGACGTTTATTTCGTAAATCAGAACACAGGCTGGGTCTGCGGCTACAGGCACTATATAGCAAGAACCGATGACGGCGGTCTCACCTGGCAGGTGCAGAATGAATTTGCAGGCGCTCCGGGCCTCTATTCAATCTATTTCACAAATCAGAATACCGGATGGTCGGTTGGCGATATGTTCAACACCAACGCGACATGCTGTTATTATACAACCAACGGCGGAGCGGCCTGGAACAGGGAAAGCTCTGTCATACAGAACGGACGGCTCACAAGGGTGAAGTTCAGTTCTCCTAATACCGGCTGGATTGTCGGTCAGTACGGCAATGTGTTTAAAACGGTAAACACAGGCGGCCTTACTTCCGTTGCCGGAGGCAGTGTAATGCCTTATGAATTCCGTCTTTACCAGAATTATCCGAATCCCTTCAACCCTTCTACAAAAATATCTTTTGACCTGCCTGAAGAAGGATTCGTTACGCTTAAAGTATATGACATGCTCGGCAGGGAAGTATCGTCTCTTTTCAGCGGCAATATGAAAAGCGGCCCGCATGAGATAACTTTCGATGCATCCGCTCTTTCCGGCGGAGTTTATTTCTACAGACTTAATACAGAGAAATTCAATGGAGTGAAGAAAATGTTGCTGGTAAAATAATTGTCCTCCATGTAATATCAAATCTTTCCGTACCGAAGAAACCTTCGATAGGGAATTGAGAATCCGCCTTCGGGCGGATTTTTTTGTCAAAAAGGCGGCACGGCTTTTTTCATTTTCAATTTTCTATTTCACGTATTCTGCATATCTTTAAAAGCCGTGAAAAAAAACGGCATTATTCCTTACCAACATGAAAAGGATAATAACAATATTAGTGTTTACTGTGGTTGCGCAATTTTGCCTGAACGCTCAGGAAAGCGGCAGATCGCAGATAGACAGCCCCTCGGCGCTGACCGAATACGTTACCGACGAAACAGGCACTCTCACGCAGACACAGCTCGTTTCGCTGAGACGCAGGCTTAGAAGTTTCTTCGACTCCACTTCAACGCAGGTCGTTGTATATATGATTCCTTCTCTTAACGGCGAGCCTATTGAGGAAGCCGCAATCAAAATTGCTGTTAAAAATAAGATAGGAAGGAAAGGCAGCAACAACGGCGTTCTGCTTCTTATAGCAAAAAACGACCGCAAACTCCGGATCGAGGTCGGGTACGGCCTCGAAGGCGCCCTCACCGACGCGCTTTCCAAATCGATTATATCGAACGTAATCTCCCCGTCGTTTAAAGCAGGAGATTATTACGCTGGCATAGATAAAGGCGTCAGCGCGATAATTTCAGCCGTTAAAGGAGAATATACGGCGGACAATACCAAATATCAGAAAGCCGGGAAAGACAACGATTACGGTTGGCTGGCGCTTATGATTCCCTTCGGAGTTATGGGGTTTATTATTATAATTATTGTCGTCGGAATCCGTAAGGCAGGCAAAGGCGGTTATGTTTCGGGAAGCGGTTATTCGGGATATTCTTCATACAGCTCTTCATCTTCGTATTCGTCATCAGATTCGTATTCTTCTTCTTCATCGTCATCTTCAGACAGCAGTTTCTCGGGCGGCGGAGGTGATTTCGGCGGCGGCGGTGCGAGCGGTGACTGGTAAATCAAATTCTCATTCCCGAAGCGGAAATATTGTTTTTACAGATTCCGCTGAATTGCTCCGGGAATGAGAACGAAAGTTATTTCTTGACAGTTGTAAGGTTCGGGACTTCCGTTACAAGAGCGTCCATGTGCCCTTTAAGGAAACCTGCAAACTTTGTAGAAATTTCGGCAATCTTCGATTTGTCCGTTACTAACTTCTCGAAAAGTTCGTCGCTCCTTTTTCTTGCTTTCGCAAATGACTCCAGGTCCTTGTACTCCGCTACCATCAGTACCGACCACGACGGACCGAATGTGTGAGTGTACACTCTTGCTGATAATATGTATTCGTTCTGCTCGTCGAGCGGCTTGCCGTAAGTCTCGTAAAATTTATTGAAGTCTTCAATCTGCTCGTAAGGAATGCTCGCGAATGTCATCTCGTATACATGCCCGGATTTTTCCTGCGCGCCCGAGAGCCTGGGAATAATGAAAATGAGTGAGAGAATAAGAAGTGTGAATAAGTTTCTTGCTTTCATTTTTGCCCCCTTCTATGAATTTTAGGTTATAATTGAAAACAGCAGCGGGACATTAAAGTTCTTTCTTTGACTTTCAATTTCCGTGTCAAGTTACTACATTCGTTACGGGTTGTTAAATTAAGAGCATTTTATGAGATACCTTATTTCGGCCGTTATTTTACTGATCTTTGCTATCCTTGACTGGCTTGCGATTCACGATATTATTAAAGGAGGCGAGGATCTTATCGCAGAATATGCTATTCTTGTAATCAGCCTCGCGGTCTATGCCGGCCTCGTTTACATTCTCTTCATCAAAAAACCGCAAACCTCGCTCGGCGGCAGGTAATCCCGATTTTTTGCCCGATGAAAAAATATACATTTATACTCGCATTTATATTACTGTCATTCTCCTCTGAATGTTATCCGCAATACGGCTTCCGGGAGACGG
>CAIKZJ010000116.1 GCA_903831845.1 uncultured Ignavibacteriota bacterium | reverse complement strand
TTGCCTTTTTCGTTCTTTCGGAACCAGTTGACGAAGAATATTTTCGGGAGTTTGTCGGCTGTGGATTTCTTTCCGATTTTAATCCAGTGTCCGAAGTAGTCGCCCATGTTGTATCCGCAGAACGGAAGCATCGCGAACGGGTCGTGGCGGAGAGTTCCTACCGCGCCTGCCGCCGCTGCCGTCGTTTCCGACGCGCACGCTGAGCCCATATAAACTCCGTGGTTCCAGTCGAACGATTCGTTGATAAGCGGTACGAACGATTCCCTTCTTCCGCCGAAGAGGAACGCGCTGATAGGCACGCCTTTCGGGTCTTCCCAGGCAGCGTCGATAACCGGGCACTGTTTCGCCGGTGCGGTGAACCTTGAGTTCGGATGCGAAGACGGTTTTCCCGATTCGGGCGTCCAGTCGTTCTTGTTCCAGTCTATAAGGTGTTTGGGTTTTTCATCCGTCATTCCTTCCCACCACACGTCGCCGTCATCGGTGTACGCGGTGTTCGTGAATATCGAGTTCGATTCGCAGGAAAGCATAGCGTTCGCGTTAGTCTTCATCGATGTTCCGGGCGCTACGCCGAAGAATCCGTATTCAGGATTGATTGCATAGAGTCTTCCGTCTTCGCCGAATTTCATCCAGGCGATATCATCGCCGACTGTTTCGACTTTCCATCCGGGGATGGAAGGCGTGAGCATGGCGAGGTTTGTTTTTCCGCATGCTGACGGGAACGCCGCTGCGATGTATTTCTTTTCGCCGTTCGGGGGCGTGATGCCGAGAATGAGCATATGCTCGGCGAGCCATCCTTCATCGCGCGCGAGCACCGAAGCGATGCGGAGCGCGAAGCATTTCTTTCCGAGAAGCGCGTTGCCGCCGTATCCCGAGCCGAACGACCATATCGAGCGCTCTTCCGGGAAGTGGCAGATATACTTTGTTTCGCTGCAGGGCCAGGCGACGTCTTTCTTGCCGTCTGTCAGGGGCATTCCAACTGAATGCAGACAGGGCACGAAGTGTCCGTCGTCGCCGAGAACGTCGAGAACCTGTTTTCCCATTCTGGTCATTATGCGCATGTTGATCACGACGTAGGGAGAGTCGGTAATTTCAATTCCGATGTGTGATATTTTCGAGCCGAGCGGACCCATAGAGAAAGGAATCACGTACATCGTGCGTCCTTTCATGCAGCCTGTAAAGAGTCCGGTCAGTATTTTTTTCATTTCAGCGGGAGCCATCCAGTGGTTCGTGGGGCCCGCGTCGATTTCTTTTTCAGAGCAGATGAACGTCCTGTCCTCGACGCGAGCAACGTCCTTGGGGTCGGAGACAACCCAGTAGGAGTTGGGGCGTTTGGGGATAGGCGTGAAGACGCCGCTGTCAACGTATCCTTTAATGAGCATGTTGTTTTCTTCTTCCGAGCCGTCGCACCAGTGGATCTTGTCGGGCTGTGTCATCTTCGCGACTTCATCAACCCAGGCGAGTAATTTTTTGTTTTTGGTCATTTTGAGCATTTTTTTTATTTGTGAATATTTTTCTTTACTTATATTTTTTCTGCGGCTAAAGCCGCTTTTCATTTTCTGTTTTGTCCCCCACTCTGAAGAGTGGGGTTAGATATTTATTTTACAACTTATAATATTTTTCGGCTAAAGCCGGATTATTTTATTTCATTTTATCCCCTGCCTGAAGGCAGGGACAATTGAGCTCTTTTCAATTAGCAATTAGCATTTTACAACTAAAGCAAAAACTGCGGAGCGCCGCCGGTTTTCAGGCGGCTTATCACCTGATGCCGGATTCAAGAATCTTGTTTTCTATAATCTGTTTTCGTCTGGATTCCCGCTAAGACCATGCGGGAATGAC
>CAIKZJ010000115.1 GCA_903831845.1 uncultured Ignavibacteriota bacterium | reverse complement strand
TGTCGTCATTCTTTAAAAACAAACAGAAAAACGAAAACGGCAATTGAGCAATAAACTTAAAATAAGTTTTGTTATTCCCGGCGTGTTCCGGTCAGGGGGAATTAAGATGGTAATGGAGCATGCCTCGCGCCTCGCTTCTGCAGGCCATGACGTTTGCCTTTATGCGCCGCGAAAAAGATACAACATTTACAAAGGCAGATTTAAACCCTTTTATTCCGCAACGATATTCCTTAAAAACATCCTGTTCCCTTTAAACGATAAATTCGAAGAGACGGACAAACTCAATTTTGAAGTCAAAACTGTCGACAGCATTAATGACAGGCACATGCGAGATTCGGATATTGTGGTCGCGACTGCCTGGATGACTGCTGAAGATGTCTGGAAACTCGGCCCGTCTAAAGGGAAGAAGGTCTATTTTATACAGGGCTATGAGGTATGGGATGCTCATCCCGATGTTGTCGGCAGGACATATTCTAAGGATTTTACACGGATAGTCGTATCCGGTTACCTTAAAGAGTTAATCCTGAAAAAATTCGGCAAGGATTCAGTTGTAATACCCAACGGCATAGATTTCGTAAAATTCAACAATGACGGCAAAACTTATACTGATAAAATTACGCTTACTTTCATTTCAAGCGAAATAAATATCAAAAACCTTGACGGGGCGCTGAATGTCGCCGGAAGAATTCATGAAGAATATCCTGATGTTAATATCGTGAGTTTCGGATTTGAACCGGTGGAAAGAATGCCGGAATACGTAAAGTTTTTCCGCAGCCCTTCTGAATCTGAAATTAAAGAAATCTACTGCTCGACTGATATATTTCTCTATACGAGCCTCTATGAAGGATTCGGGCTTCCACCCGCTGAAGCTATGGCGTGTAAATGCGCAGTCGTGACGAATAATGTCGGGGCTGTTCCTGATTATTCCGCGCACTTAAGCTCGGCGTACCATTGCGACCCGGAGCGGCCGGACGGGCTGTATGAAGGCGTTAAATTTTTTATCGACAATAAAACCGAAAGAATAAGGATATCGGAAAATGCCGCCGCCGATGTCAGGAAATCGCTTAATTTTGACAGGTCATCCGGCATGATGGAAGAACTATTTCTGAAATTAGCTGCGGAAAATAACAATGGCTGACGTTTCTATCATAACTGTAAATTATAACACTTCGGATTATCTGAAGAAGTGCGTGAACAGCGTTATCCGTTTTACTGAAGGGCTTGATTATCAGATATACATCGTGGATAATAATTCGAGGGACAGGAATGAACTTTCCTCCCATTTCGGATCTGAACCTTCGG
Organism: uncultured Ignavibacteriota bacterium; assembly: GCA_903831845.1. Classification (GTDB taxonomy): domain Bacteria; phylum Bacteroidota; class Ignavibacteria; order Tepidaquicellales; family Tepidaquicellaceae; genus CAIKZJ01. The sequence continues at coordinate 832 of CAIKZJ010000115.1, read as the reverse complement.
TTAATATAATATATAACCCGGAAAATAAAGGCTTTGGCGCCGCCTGTAATGCAGGAGCCGCATCCTCTGAAGGACCGTATTTGCTGTTTCTCAATCCAGATATTGAAGTGACAGATAACTCTATAAAGAAGATGTATGATTATATGGAAGAGAATAAATCCGCGGGTTTATGCTCTGCTCTTCTTACTGATTCGGAAGGGAAACCTGATTATACTTTCAATTATTTTCCATCATACTCATGGGAATTCAGGGAGGCGTTCGGACTTGAAGTGAACCGCATCATAAATAAGCTGCTTTCACGGCCGGAAATTTCAGGGAATGCTGCGTTCGAAGTTGACTGGAACCACGGGGCATGCCTCCTTGTCAGACGGGAGATCTTCGAAGAGATTAAGGGATTCGACGAAAACTTCTTTCTTTATTACGAGGATACCGACCTCCAGTTCCGCATAAAGAAAAATAATCATAAAATATTCTGCCTGCCATTTCTAAGGATGATACATGCGCAGAGAAGCAGCGTAAGAAGCGATTCAGGGAGAAGAATATACCTCTATTACATGCATCTCAGCAGAATGCTTTTCCTCAGAAAAAACTACGGCGCAATGCGCAGGAATATAATAAGAAGTTTTTTTATCACGGGAATGTTTTTAAGGCTGATGTTTAAAAGCTCTGTAAAGCGCATAAACCTTACGCGGTACCAGATTAAAATGATACTAAGTATATATCTGTACAGATGAAAAAGGGACGCCTGCATATATTGTTTATTTCCGGTGAGTGGGATAATTACCACAGGAAAGGCTTTTATACTTCTCTGAAAAAACGCTGCCCGGACGAT
>CAIKZJ010000114.1 GCA_903831845.1 uncultured Ignavibacteriota bacterium | reverse complement strand
TATTACCGAAATAAGCCCTTCTGTCGAGAAAGTCTCGGAGTACACAAGAGAAGAACTGATAGGCAAGCATGTTTCGGTGGTTTATCAAAACACGGATGACCTTGCGAAGCTTGTCGAAATGAACAGAAAGTTCGGAAGCGTGAATGACTATGAACTGAAACTCAAAGACAAGAACGGCAATATCAGAATTGTGTCGAACAGCTCGCACCTGCTGTTCGATGAAGACGGTAACATGACAGGTACTGAAGGTATACTGAGAGATATTACCGAAAGAAAAAGGATAGAGAAGAATCTGAAAGAGAATGAAGAGAAATATAAGCTCCTTGTTGAAACGATGCACGACGGCATTATACAGGCCGATGAAAACGACGTTATTCTTTTTGTGAATGAAAGCACATGCAGGATATTCGGTTATAGCGAGGATGAACTTATCGGAAAAGTCGCTAAAGATACTCTGGTGTTTCAGGAAGACCGGCATATAATTGAAAAGAAGAACGAAATGCGGGAAAATAATCTCTCGGATAAATATGAAATTAGAGGGTTAAAAAAATCCGGAGAAATAATCTGGCTCAGTGTTAGCGGCACACCGTACCAGAAAGACGGGAAAGTATTCGGTTCTGTCGGCTTTTTGAATGATATTACAGAACACAAAAAAGCGACGGAAGAACTTGTCAAAATTTCTCAGGCAGTCAACCAGAGCCCCGTTGTCGTTATGATTACAGACATAAATGGCCGCATAGAATATGTAAATCCCAAATTCACTGAAGCGACGGGCTATTCCGAAAATGAAGCGCTGGGGAAAAATCCGAGATTTCTTAAGTCGGGAGAAACTAAAAAGGAACTCTATAAAGACCTGTGGGATACGGTTCTTGCGGGAAAACAATGGTCAGGGGAATTACACAACAGGAAAAAGGGCGGAGAACTGTACTGGGAATATACGACAATCTCACCGGTAAGGAATTCTTCCGGCGTGATGACTCATTTTCTCGCGGTCAAAGAGGATATAACCGAAAAGAAAATTAAAGAACAGGAGCTTATAGCCGCAAAGGAAAAAGCCGAAGCGTCGGAAAGATTAAAAACCAACTTCCTTGCCAACATGAGCCATGAACTCCGCACTCCCATGATAGGAATTCTCGGTTTCGCGGATCTTATCAAGGAACTCGCCGACAATCCTGAAATGGTCGAGTTTTCAGAATCAATCGTCAAGAGCGGAAAGCGTCTTATGGAAACCCTAAATCTTATACTTGACATTTCCCGTATCGAAGCGGATAAGCTTGAAGTCAATACAAACGAGGTCAATATTGTTCCGCTCGCAAAAGAAGCGTACGAAAATTATCTTGCTGCCGCGGCTTCCAAGAACCTTAAAATATCTTTCCGTTCGTCAGCCGATGAGATTGTTTCTAAAGTTGATGAAAAGCTTTTTTATGAGTCAGTGAACAATCTTATTAACAATGCGATAAAATACACCAAGTCAGGTGAAATTAAAGTCGAAGTAATCGCCGATAAGTCGAAATCCGCTAAAAAGACAGTCGTGAAAATTACCGATACGGGGATTGGTATACCGGAAGAACATAAGGAGCAGATTTTTGAAGAATTCAGACAGGTAAGCGAAGGTTTCAGCAGGGGCTTTGAAGGAACCGGGTTAGGCCTCACGATCACCAAAAAATTTGTAGAAAAAATGGGCGGTAAGATCACTGTTGAGAGCGAAGTAGGTGTAGGTTCGGTATTCTCGATAGAACTGCCGCTTGTTGACGTTTCGCTTCCCGAAAAGGGACAGAACGGGGAATCGGTCGAGGAAAAACCTGTGCCCGAAAACACCGAGACTGAAATTCTCTGCGTCGAGGATG
>CAIKZJ010000113.1 GCA_903831845.1 uncultured Ignavibacteriota bacterium | reverse complement strand
TATCTCAATCATCGGTCACGGCAGCTGCGGAAAAACCATACTTTCAGAAGGTATGTTGTACGCTGCCGGTGTTATTAACAGGTTCGGTAAGATTGAGGAAGGTAATACGGTCAGCGATTACCACAAAGACGAAATCGAAAGGCAGCAGTCAATCAACTCGTCGTTAATGAATTGTTTCTGGAAAAACTCTAAGGGCGAAGCGGTTAAATTTAATATCGTCGATACGCCGGGTTTCATGGACTTTCTCGGTGAAGTTAAGTCGGCGCTGAGAGTTACCGAAACGGCCCTCATGGTAGTCGATTCATTCAAAGGAGTTGAAGTCGGTACGGAGGCTTGCTTTAAATTCACAAAAGAAACAAATAACAACATAATTTTTGTAATCAATAAACTTGATGCCGAAAACGCGGTGTTCGAAGAGACTGTCGAACAGCTGAAGGAAAGCTTCGGCTCGCAGGTTGCAGTCGTTCAGTTCCCGGTCAATCACGGCGTAGGCTTCAACGAAGTCATCGACGTCATAAAGATGAAGATGTTCAAGTTTAACCTCGACGGCAAGGGCGATTATCAGGTTCTCGATATTCCCGCCGACTTCAAGGACCAGGCGGACGATTACCATCAGAAACTCGTCGAAGCAATTGCTTCGGAAGACGACGCGCTTATGGAAAAATTCTTCGATACAGGCTCGCTGTCGGAAGAAGAAATTACAAGCGGACTTAAACTCGGTCTCAAGGAAAGAAGACTCTTTCCGGTGTACTGCACTTCTGCCACGACAAACGTCGGAATTAAACCGCTTATGGACTTCATAGCGGATTACGCGGAATCACCTGCGGCGCAGGCTCCCGAAAAAGGACACAGACCGAATTCCGAGGACGTCATCGAAGTTAAACCCGACGTTAACGGCGAACCCGTTATGTTCATTTTCAAAACAATTTCGGAAAAGAACATCGGCGAACTTTCGTTCTTCAGAGTATATTCCGGTAAAGTTACTCCGGGCATGGACCTTATAAACGAAGCGACCGGTAAATCCGAACGACTTGCGCAGACATATACTATGAACGGCAAGGACAGAAAAGAAATCGCAGAGGTCATCACAGGCGACTTCGCGGGTGTTGTGAAACTTAAAGATTCGCATACTAACAATACACTCTGCTCGAAGGCGTATCCCGTGGTGCTTCAGCCGATTAAATTCCCGACTCCTAACATGACTCTCGCAATCGCGCCGTCGCGTAAGGGCGAGGAAGATAAATTAGGAACGGCTCTCCATTCGTTCCATGAAGAGGATCCGACATTTGTAATGAATTACGATCCGGAAATCGCGCAGACTCTGATTCACGGCCAGGGAGAAATTCATATCAACACCATCATCAACAGGATGAAGGCGAAATACGGACTCGATGTGGTCCTCTCGGAACCGAAGATCCCGTACAAGGAAACTATCAAGCGAACGGTAAACGAAATCGAATACAAGCATAAGAAACAGACGGGCGGCCGCGGACAGTTCGGTCACGTCGTAATTAAAATAGAACCCCAGCCGCGCGGTCAGGGATTTGAATTCGTCAACGCGATTGTCGGAGGCGTCGTTCCCGGAAGATTCATTCCCGCGGTAGAAAAAGGTATTATCGAAACGATGCAGTCAGGCGTTATGATTGGCTGTAAGGTCATCGACGTGAAAGTAACGCTCCATTTCGGTTCGTTCCATACTGTCGACTCGGACGAACTTTCGTTCAAGCTCGCGGCCTCGCAGGCGTTCAGAAAGGGCTTCAAGGAAGCCAGCCCGGTTATACTCGAGCCGATTTACGAAGTCGAAATATTCTTCCCCGAAGAATTCATGGGCGCCGTATCCGGCGACGTCTCTTCAAGAAGATGCAAAATTCTCGGAATGGAATCCGAAGGCAGACTCCAGGTGATAAAGTGCCACATCCCGTTATCGGAAATGAGCGGATACTCATCGAAACTCCGTTCGTTCACGCAGGGACGCGGAACCTACAGCAGGGAATTCTCGCATTACGAAGAAGTGCCCAAGGAAGTCGAATCGAAAATCATCGCCGACTACGAAAAGAAAAGAGCCGAAGAACAGAAGTAAAAAACGATATACATTTATCATACTCCAAGGGAGCTGCACAGCTCCCTTTTTTTATTCCTCTGTTTCTCACTGTTCTTTTTTTAAACCCGATTGAATCTAAAATTGTTTAATAGTTAAATCGTAATATGGAGAACAAAAACATCGTAATAGTAAAACAGGAATTAAACTCTTCTCCCGAATATGTCTGGAATGCAATCACGGATCTTTCGGAAATGCATGAGTGGTATTTCAAAGAACTAAAGTCGTTTAAGCCTGAACCCGGTTTCAAAACGGAATTTGTAATGAGGTTCGATGAAAAAGTTTATCCTCATGTCTGGGAAGTAACGGAAGTCATTCCGGGAAAGAAGATTTCGTACCGCTGGACTTACCGCGGCTTCGCGGGAGATTCCGTCGTTTCGTGGGAGTTGTTTCCTGAAAATGGCGGGACAAAACTCGTGCTGACGCATACCGGTATCGAAACGTTCCCGAAGGACAATCCCGATTTCTCTTACGAAAGCTGCAGCGCAGGGTGGAATCTTATTGTCTGTAAGAATCTTAAAAAATATCTCGACTCAAAATAAATTATATTCAATGAACACAATAGCGTATTTTGAAATACAATCATCAAACCCCGAAAGGGAAGTGAAGTTCTATGAAAAACTCTTCGGATGGAAATTCGAAAAAGTCGACGGACTTCCTGTAGATTATTACAGGATTGAAACTAAAACAATCGGCGGCGGACTCCTTCAGAGACCTGCCGGAGTCCCGCCGCAGCAACACGGCACGAACGCATTTACGTGCTCCGTTGAAGTCGATGACTTCGACAGGGTGAGCGCGCTCATTCTTGAAAACGGAGGGCAGGTGGCCATGCCGAAATTCGCAATACCCGGTAAATGCTGGCAGGGTTATTTTATTGACCCCGACAATAACACTTTCGGAATAGCGCAGATTGACGAAAACGCGAAGTAGAAAGCGCTGACAGGAGGAGAATCAGTTTAAAAACAATTATAAAGGAGAATTAATTTTGGGAAAAATAACTGTAACAGCAAATGTATCCGCTCCGGTGGAAAAAGTATGGGACTGCTGGACACTGCCGCAGCACGTAATAAAATGGAATAACGCAAGCGACGACTGGCATACGCCTCACGCTCAGAATGACCTGCGTGTCGGAGGGAAATTCCTTTCAAGAATGGAATCGAAAGACGGCAGTATGGGATTCGATTTCGAAGGGCTCTATACTGCGGTTATAAAACATAAACTCATCGAGTACGTGATGCCCGACGGCAGAAGAGTCTCCGTGAGTTTCAATCCGGACGGAAACGAAACGGAAATCATCGAAACATTCGATGCTGAAAATGTTAATTCCGATGAACGGCAGCGCTCGGGCTGGCAGTCAATCCTCGATAACTTCAAAAGTTACGCCGAAAACAATAAATAACTTCATCGGCAGACTGCATTTGGCATTAAAAAAAGAGCGGAATCTCTTCCGCTCCTTCCGTGAATGATAAAAATAAGAATGTTACAATTATTTATTGTACAAATTCCATAGTTTTGTTATCTCCGCGTCGAGCGCAGGTCCCAGCAATGCAGGGTCGTCCGTTTTCGACGGCATGTTCTCGAATATTACGTACGGCACGCTTACGCCGTTAATCTCAAGATGGTCCGTCGTTCCCGCTATCACTTCATGGAAATCGACTTCCTTGTACATCTTCTCAAGCTTCGAATCCGGCAGACCGTGCTCGAGTATGCTGTCGGGCTTGTCGGGATTGAAACGCTTCCTGTTTTTCCTTAACGATTCCTCGAACGGCACGTTAACGTATAGAATAACGGCGCTCTCAAGCAGTTCTTTCGAAAGATGCTTGAACGCTGTCCTGTATCCGCCGTGCTCGGTTCCTCTTGAGAACTCTATCAGATGAGTTACGTTTCCGGCCTTTTCGGCAAGGTCCCTCTTGCTCTTCTTGTAATCGAGCGATATTCTTTCTATTAAAAGATGCCAGAGGTATTCTTCTTTGAAATATCCGTCCGGCGTAGAATGAAGTCTCGGTTTCTTGAATACTTTTTCAAGTATGTCGTCTTCTTCGAACCAGGTCCATAACATTGGGAAGTCGTCTATCTCCACCAGTTTGCCTATGTGAAATCTGCTCTTTCTTTCATCTTCAGGCGTGTTCTTTATGTAATTAATGATTTCCGATTTACCCGACGCCGGTCTCCCAAGCAAAATGATTTTTTCAAATAGTTCTTTCATGCAAATAAATTATTATTTTAGAATAGTACATAAATGTAGTGAAAAAAAAGGAATTTTTATAGGACTAATTTGCTGAAAAAATTGTTATATAGTTTGCCGGATCAAAACCGGAGCTGATCATTAAAAATTAAAAGGATTAAGTAAAAATTGAAAATTGATGACTTGAAACCCGAACAGAGAGCAATGCTCTCCCGTTTCGGCGTGAATACCTGGTACGTTCTCGAAATGCTGAACGAATTCGAAAAATCGCCCGAAAATGTGAGCGATTTCTGGAAGGATTTCTTTGGCTCTATGAATACTAAATCAAACGGGAAAAAAGAATCAAAATCCTCGGATATTTCAAAATTAAATTTTCCTAAACCTCTTGCAGGCGATAATGCCGTTCCTATACGCGGAGCGGGTATGAAGATTATCGAAAATATGGACAGCAGTCTGTCCATTCCCGTCGCAACTTCACTGCGTACGGTTCCCGTTAAAGTTCTGGAAGAGAACAGGAATTTTATAAATAACCATTTCAGGAAAAGAAATCTCGGTAAGATATCGTTCACGCACATTATCGGATGGGCTATCGTAAAGGCCCTTAAAACCGTGCCCGTGATGAACAACGCATATACAATAATCGACGGCGATCCGATGATGATTAAAAGGCAGGACGTGAATATCGGCCTTGCCATAGATATAGTAAAAAAGGACGGCTCAAGGTCACTCATCGTTCCTAATATAAAGAAAGCGAACGAAATGAACTTCAGGCAGTTCTTCGATGCCTATAACAATATCATTACCAAGGCAAGAACCAATAAGATTGAAGTCAGCGACTTCATGGAAACGACTATCTCGCTTACAAATCCGGGGACTATCGGCACATCGTCTTCCAACCCGAGATTAATGCTCGGACAGGGATGCATAGTCGCGACAGGCAGTATCGGCTATCCTCCCGGATTCGAAGCTTCGAGCAAAGGCGTTATCTCTTCGCTCGGTCTCAGCCGCGTTATGAATATAACAAGCACGTATGACCACAGGATTATACAGGGCGCCGAATCTGGACTGTTCCTGAAAAAAATAAACGAACTCCTTGCGGGCGAGGATAATTTCTACGATGAAATATTCGAGGACCTCGGACTTCTCGTTAAACCCGTGAAATGGAATCCCGATAACGAAACGGACGATTTCGATTCCAGCTTCAATATCAAGGAAGTCGAAAAATACGCGCGCGTAATCCAGCTGATGAACATGTTCCGTGTCAGGGGACATCTGCTCGCGAACCTCGACCCGCTTCATCCGAAAGCCATGTACCATCCCGAACTCGACCCTTCCCATTACGGGTTTACGGTCTGGGATTACGACAGGAAATTTTTCTGCGACGGTTTGGGCGGATATCAGGTCGCTACGCTTCGCAATATTCTCGACATGCTACACCAGACTTACTGCGATAACATCGGCGTCGAGTACAGGCACATTCAGGACCCGGAAGAGAAACAGTGGCTTCAGAACAACATGGAGTCTGTTAGAAACAAACCGCTGTGGAACAACGAGTTCAGGAAGAATACTCTTTACAAACTTATTCAGGCGGAAACGTTTGAAAAATTCATCGATAAGAAATATCTCGGACATAAAAGGTTTTCACTCGAAGGTTCCGAAACGCTTATACCAGTTCTCGATTTTCTTATTAACGACGCTGGCAACGATAACGTCGATGAAATAGTACTCGGGATGGCTCATCGCGGCAGGCTCAATGTTCTCGCCAATATTATCGGCAAGCCTCTTGAATCAATATTTTCTGAATTTGAGGATATCGTAGACCTAAAATCAGCGCAGGGCTCCGGCGACGTGAAGTATCACCTCGGCGCTGCCGGAATGTACAGCACTTTAAGCGGCAATGACGTTAAAGTATCCGTCGTTTCAAATCCTTCGCATCTCGAATTTGTCAACCCGGTAGTCGAAGGCATCGTCCGCGCCAAGCAGAAAAAAATCAACGACTCGGAGAAATCGAAAATAATTCCGTTGCTCATTCACGGCGACGCCGCATTTGCGGGAGAGGGGATAGTGGCTGAAACGCTTAATCTCTCACAGCTGACAGGCTACAGCACGGGCGGTACAATACACGTTATCGTGAATAACCAGATTGGCTTTACGACTCCGCCTGTCGACGCGCGCTCGACCGTTTATGCTTCCGACGTCGCGAAGATGATTCAGGCGCCGATATTCCACGTGAACGGCGACGATCCCGAAGCGTGCATGTGGGTGTCGAAACTCGCATATGAGTTCAGGATGAAATTCAACAAGGACGTCGTAATAGACATATTTTCCTACAGAAAACTCGGACATAATGAAACGGACGAACCCGCGTTCACGCAGCCCGTGATGTACTCGCTTATTAAAAAACATCCGTCAGTAAAGGAAATTTACGAAAAGTATCTTCTCGAAGGCAAGGTTGTAAACGAAGATGAGATTAAGATTATGGAAAAGGAAATCGTCGAAAGAATGGATTCCAATTATTCCAGAGTCAGAAATGAAAACGGCTCCGGCAAAAAAGTGCTCAACGAGATACTGATGACTCACGAAAAATCCGATGTTGAAAAAGTCAGGGACGATTCGGCAACTTCTGTGACGGGTGATAATATCGAAAAAATAATCACCGGCATCACCGAACTTCCCGAGGGTTTCAACCTTCATCCGAAACTGAAAAAGTTTATTGACGGTAGAAAAGACTTTCTCGAAAAGGATTCAGGCGCAGACTGGGCCCTCGCCGAAACGCTGGCTTTCGGCTCGATGCTCCTTGAAGGAGTGCCTGTAAGACTTAGCGGACAGGACGTTTCAAGAGGTACTTTCTCACAGAGACACGTTGTCCTCACTGACGTGACAAACGAAAAAGAGTACATACCGCTCAACAGTCTGGACACCGGCGCGAAAATTGAACCCGTCGACAGCCTCCTTTCTGAAGCTGCGGTTCTCGGTTTCGAATACGGACATACGACTACAGACCCGCTTACGATGGTCATCTGGGAAGCGCAGTTCGGCGATTTCGCAAATGCCGCACAGGTCGTTATTGATAATTTTATCGTTAGCTCCTTTACGAAGTGGAAACTTCAAAACCACCTCGTCATGCTGCTGCCTCACGGACTCGAAGGGCAGGGCTCCGAACATTCCAGCGCCAGACTTGAGAGATTCCTTACTCTGTGCGCTGAAGATAACATGTATGTATGTAATCCGACTACTCCTGCGCAGTACTTTCATCTGCTCCGCAGACAGTCGAAATCGTCGGTTAGAAAACCGCTGGTGATCATGTCTCCGAAAAGCCTTCTCAGGCATGCAGATGTTAAATCATATATTATTAACTTTACAAACGGTAAATTTGAAGAAGTTCTCGGCGATAATGCCGTCGAAAAAGATAATGTGAAGAAAATATTGCTGACGAGCGGTAAGGTTTATTACGATCTGATGAAGTATAAGAACGAAAATAAGATTACCGATACGGCAATAGTCAGGCTCGAACAGTATTACCCGTTCCCCGCTGATTCGCTGAAGAAAATCATCGCGGAATATAAAAATTCGGAAATATTGAGATGGGTACAGGAAGAGCCGGAGAATATGGGAGCGCTGAATTTTGTGAGGACAAGAATTGCCGGCACGTTATCTGAAGGGATGAAATTCTCTTACGTCTCAAGAAGAGAAAGCGCCAGCCCGGCACCCGGTTCTTACAAGGTCTACAACGAAACACAGAAACAGCTAATTCAAAAATCGTTTGCATAATTTATGAAGAAATTATTTATCGCGATAGCAGTGCTCATCACTGCAGGCACGGCTCTTTCGCAGCCTTTTCAGTACCCCCAGGCAAGAAAAACAGACCATACGGACAATTATTTCGGAACGACCGTCTCCGACCCTTATGTATGGATGGAAGACCTGAACAGTCCTGAATTAAAAGAATGGATAAACGCTGAAAACGAACTTACGTTTTCGTACCTCGATAAGATTCCTTTCAGGGAGAAAATCCGAGCAAGACTTAACGAGATCTGGAACTATCCCAAGTACTCCGCTCCTTTCAGAATAGGCGAGTACTATTTCTTCTACAAAAACGACGGACTCCAGAATCAGAGCGTGCTCTATTACATGAAAGGAATTAACGGAACACCCGAAGTTTTTCTCGATCCCAATACGTTCTCCGATAACGGAACTGTCGCGTTATCGGCATTCTCGGGTTCCTACGACGGCAAATACGCCGTGTACGGAGTTTCTAAAGCCGGCTCGGACTGGAGCGAATTCTTCGTTATGGATATCGCTACGAAGACAAAACTGCCCGACCATCTGAAGTGGATAAAGTTTTCGGGCGTTAACTGGAATGAAGACGGATTCTATTACAACAGGTACGACGCTCCCGAAGAAGGAAAGGAAATGTCGGGAAAGAATCAGAGTCCTAAAATTTATTACCATAAAATTGGAACCGACCAGAGCAGCGACGTGCTCTTCTATGAAGACAAGGATAATCCCGACATGTCGTTCGGCGTCTGGGTTACACGCGATTACAGGTTCATGTTCCTTTCGAAAAGCCGCAAGGGGTTCAACGGAAACGAACTCTATTTCAAGGACATGAAAGCAATGTCGAAAAACTGGAGAACAATCGCTGAAGGTTTTGACATAGACTATAATGTAATCGGAAACGAAGGCGATTTTATTTATCTGAATACGAACAAAAACGCGCCCAAAAATAAAATAGTTAAATTCAATATCGGTAACGGAGAGTTCACGGAAATTATTCCGGAGAAAAATGAGGTTCTCGAAGGCGCATCGATATCCCAGAATAAACTGCTCGTTCAGTACATGAAAGACGTGACCGACAGGATTTACACTTATGACCTTAACGGCAATCTGATTAAAGAACACGAACTTCCGGCGCTGGGCACTGTCGGCGGCTTCGGCGCGAACAGGGACGATAAGGAAATTTATTTCACGTTCACTTCATTCCTTTATCCGTCGGTGATCATGAAGTTCGATATCGTGAAAGGGGAGACTTCGCTTTACAGGAAATCGGAAATGAAATTCAATCCGGATAACTATGAAACGAAGCAGGTGTTCTACACGAGCAAAGACGGCACGAAAATTCCAATGTTCATCGTGCATAAAAAAGGATTGGTAATGGACGGAAATAACCCGACACTGCTTTACGGCTACGGCGGGTTTAATATCAGCATGAAACCTTCGTTCAGTACATCCAACATAATCCTGCTTGAAAACGGCGGCGTCTATGCAATGGCGAACTTGAGAGGCGGCGGCGAGTACGGCGAATCCTGGCATCAGGCGGGAACTAAGCTCAATAAGCAGAACGTCTTCGACGATTTTATCGCAGCGGCTGAATATCTTATTAACAATAAATACACCTCTCCCGAAAGACTTGCAGTCGAAGGCGGCTCAAATGGAGGACTTCTTGTCGGCGCAGTTATTAACCAGAGACCGGAACTGTTCAGAGTTGCGTTTCCGGCCGTCGGAGTGATGGATATGCTCAAGTTCCAGAAATTCACTATCGGATGGGGATGGATTACCGATTACGGCTCAAGCGACGATGAGGAGGGATTTAATAACCTGATTAAGTTCTCGCCGTATCATAACATAAAAGAAGGTCTGAATTATCCCGCGACTATGATTACAACTTCAGACCACGACGACCGCGTCGTTCCTTCGCATTCGTTCAAGTATGCCGCGAGAATTCAGGAACTGTATAAGGGCAATAACCCTGTATTTATAAGAATAGAAACAAATGCAGGTCACGGTGCGGGCAGACCGACTAAAATGATTATAAACGCTCAGACAGACAAATGGTCGTTCATGTTCTATAACATGGGAATTAATCCATACTAAAATATCAAAAATTAATGCATAACAAAAAGGCCTGATAAACACAGGCCTTTTTAATTTTTAATATGTATGCTTTATTTTTTATTTTTGATTTGTTCGTAAATACCGGTTATCTCCTTAACGCATTCCTCCAGATTATCCGAAGAAACGACCGCGACAGGGGACTTTGGCTTTTCTTTGTATCGTGAGTCATAATAGTTCAGCATTATTTCCGTGAATGCGTACGGATTCCCTTTGTTCAGTTCAACCAACGCAGAAAAATATGTGTCGCTGCTAAGTTCTTTCCTGAAAAATCTTTCTTTCTCTATGAAAATTTCCTCCATGAGTGGCAGACCCCTGTTGTCATCCTCGAAATAATCTTTCACTATTCTTTTCACCCTGTTTTCAAATGAAGATATTATCTTTATTGTCCCGGCATTCTCAATTTCCGTATATAATCCTGCCGGTATGAAAAAATCTCCTACTTTCT
>CAIKZJ010000112.1 GCA_903831845.1 uncultured Ignavibacteriota bacterium | reverse complement strand
TAATGTTCTTTGTTTCTTTCTTCATGGGGAAGAAAATCGGAGCGGATTATTCAAAAACCGCTACGCTTTCTTTCACTGCGGCAAGCAATAATTTTGAACTGGCTATAGCGGTTGCCGTTGCGGTGTTCGGTATAAACTCCGGTGAAGCGTTCGCCGCGGTGATCGGACCTCTCGTTGAAGTGCCTGTTCTTATCGGCCTTGTAAACGTAGCGCTTTGGATACAGAAGAAATATTTCAAAACAGAAGGCGGGCAGGAAATCAATCCGCCGGATTTATGTCCGTAAAATATGAATAAACTCATTTACAGTTTCTTTATTCCCGTTCTTTTGCTCGCGCTTTTCTCCGGCTGCGGAAAAAAGAACGAATCCGCGGCAGGCAGCGGAATTAATTATACCGCTTATTACTTCCATCCGACCGCAAGATGCGAAAGCTGCATTAACCTTGAATCGTTCCTGAAAGAGCTTATCGAGAAAAAATACGCGCCGAAAGGGTTTGTCTTCAGGGAAGTTAATATAGAGGACAAGGAGAACGCCCATTACAGAAAAGACTACTCGCTTAAATTCAGTTCGGTAATTATCTCGAAAACAGAAAACGGGAAGGAAACAAACTGGGTTAATCTTGATTCTGTCTGGTCGTACACGGAAAAGAAAGAAGATTTTTTCAGGTACTCGGAAAGAGAAATCGACAATTTTATAGAAACAAAAAAATAAATGACATGGATATTAAGATTCTTGGGGTAGGGTGCCCCCGCTGCAAAAAACTCGAACAGCAGGTAAGAAATATTGTCGCGGAAAACAACATAGACGCGAGCATTGACAAAGTAACGGATGTTCAGGAAATGGTCGGATACGGAATAATGGCCACACCGGGGCTTGTGATAAACGGAAAAGTAAAGTCAAGCGGCATAACGCCGAAAGACGAACAGGTTCTGAACTGGATAAAGGAGGAAATGCCGCAATGAGAATGAGTCGAACAGCTTTTATAACTGTCTTCACGCTGCTGGTTGTCATATTAATATCATGCGGGAAGCGTGTGGAAAAAACAGACAGTACTTCCGCGGGCAACAAACAGCAGGCGTATGACTATAAAATCGAATTCGTTGAACTCGGTTCGGTGAACTGCATTCCCTGCAAGAAGATGCAGCCCGTAATGAAATCGATTGAAGAAAAATACAAAGGGCTTGTGAAGGTAACGTTTCACGACGTCTGGAAAGACGAAGCGCCCGCAAAGAAATACGGAATCAACCTGATTCCTACGCAGGTGTTTCTTGACGCAAGCGGAAAAGAACTTATGCGCCATGAAGGTTTCTTCCCCGAAGAGGAAATCGACAAGTTCCTGCAGTCGCAGGGAGTGAGTCAACCGCTATGATTGAAGATATTCTTACTTTTCTCAGCGCTTCGCTTGCCGGCGGTTACGCGGCGGCGCTGCTTGCGTCGTTCGGATGGGGCGTTGCAAGCGTCCTGCTTAGTCCGTGCCATCTTTCCGGCATACCTCTGATAATCGGTTACATAAATTCGGGCGCGAAAATATCCGGAAAGAAAACGTTTGCCGTATCGCTGATTTTTTCTTTCGGAATACTTTTCTCGATAGCGCTCATCGGCGCCGTCACTTTTTCCGCCGGCCGCATGATGGGCAACATAGGTCCTGCGGGTAATTACATAGCGGCGGCTGTATTTTTATTCTTCGGTCTTTATTTGCTGGATGTAATTCCGCTGAACATCGGCGGATTCCGCTTTAAAGCAGGAGGAAAGAGAAATTTACTGTCTTATTTTGTAATCGGTTTTCTTTTCGGAATCGGACTCGGCCCGTGCACATTCGCTTTTCTGGCCCCCGTTCTTGGAATTGTTCTTCGCGGCGCCGCTGTCAATCCTGCCGGAATAACATTTATGCTTCTTGCATTCGCGTTCGGACACTGTTCGGTTATTGCGGGAGCCGGTACGCTATCAGGAGCTCTGCAGCGTTACCTTAACTGGAATGATAAATCAAAAGCGGTAGTCTATCTGCGGAGAACATGCGGCGTTCTTGTTATTCTGGGCGGAGCTTACCTGATTTATTCTGCTTTTTGATCCGGGAAAAACGTGTACAGACATCGTATATTCCGCTCCCGATTTTTCTTTTTTTCTTTGATTTATTGGGCTAAATGATTTATTTTTAAATAACAGTCTCAAACCCTATCCGGATCTTTATGAATAAAGAATTACTGAATCTGCAATCTGAGAACGAGAAACTAAGGACTAAAATAATTGATCTTGAGATTCTTGTTAAGACGAAAGGCTATAAAGATAAAACCGGAAAAGGCGATTCGTCCGTTGACAAGATAAGGAAGCTTAATGAATGCCTTCTTAACAACACCAAAGACCCCATAGACAACATCACCAGGCTTATTACGCTTTGCGGAGAAGTTCTCCGTGCGGGAACCGTATTGTACAGCAAGCTTTCGGGCGGCGAGTTGTATGCCGCCGCTGCCTGGAACAAGCCGGAAGGTTTTCCTCCGAAAGATATCGCAAAAGGACGTTTATGCGCCGACGTAATAAAAGGAAAGTTCGAAGAAAGCCCGGTCGTGCTTAATGACCTTAAAAATACGGAGTATTATAAAACGGACCCCAAAATATCTGTTTCAGGTTTTAACGCGTACATAGGCGTTCCCGTGAAATGGAGAAATAAAAATATAGGCTCGCTCTGCATCTTTTTCCGCGAAAATGTTTCGCCTGCGGATGAAGATCTGGAATTCCTCAACGTTGTCTCATCTGCGGTAAGCATCGAAGAAGACAGAAAAAGAGCCGTCGAGACAGCCTTGAGAAGGGAATCCCTCTACAGAAAGCTTTTCGATTTTTCCCCCGCAGGTATTATTCTCGAAGATCTTGAAGGAAAAATTCTTGAAGTCAACGAAGCGCTTACGGGAATACTCGGTTATTCGCAGTCGGAGCTGACGAAGATGACAGTCTTTGACCTCGTTCCGCAGAAAGTGATTGGAGAGGTAAAAGGGAATATTGCCGATATTGTTTCCGGAAAAAACCTTGACCACGAAGTAGTCAATATACGAAAAGACGGTTCGCTTTGTTATCTTGAACTGCGCGAAACAAAGTTCACGGTTGACGAAAGCGGCAGAGAGGCCATACTCGTTGTCTGTAACGACATAACAGCCCGCAAGGAAGCCGAACTTGCTTTGCAGGAAAACGAGGAAAACCTTAGAACTCTGATTAACTCAACGCCCGATATGATAGTGTTCAAGGACGCAAGGGGCCGGTGGATTGAAGCGAACAGGGCGGCTCTCGAGGTTTTTGAACTGACCGACAAGGAATACAGGGGAAAGAACGACGTACAGCTTTCGGATATGGTGCCGTTCTTTAAAACGCCTCTCACGCTTTGCATGGAGTCCGACGAAGAGGCTTTTAAAAAACAGATCAACGTCAGGGTCGAAGAGCGTGTTCCGACAAGAGGAGGAACGACGAAAATATTTGACGTGATCAAAGTGCCGCTGTTCTATTCGAACGGGAAAAGGAAAGGCCTTATAGTATACGGGAGAGACATAACGAATTTCAACGCGGTTCTCGGAGAACTCATAAAATCGAAAGACGAAGCGGAAGCCGCCACTAAGATAAAATCGCAGTTTCTCGCAACAATAAGCCACGAAATAAGAACGCCGCTTAACGGCGTTATCGGAATGACAAGCATACTGCTCGATTCCAACCTGCCGGGCGAACACAAGGAATCGATAGAAATAATCCGGCAGAGCGGAGAAAGCCTTCTAAGTCTAATAAACGAAATACTTGATTTTTCGAAGATAGAATCAGGCAAAATAGTTCTCGACAAAAAACCTCTCGAGATAAAGGTCTGCGTCAACGACGTTATAGACATGTTCCGCGCTTACTGCGGCAGAAAAGGAATACGCATAGACTCGAACACGGCAAAGGATGTGCCCGAATACGTGGAGGGCGACAGCGAGCGTTTAAGGCAGATTCTTACGAATCTTGTCGGCAATTCGGTTAAGTTCACCGACTCCGGCGAAATATTTATAACCGTAAGAAAAGAAAAACAGCATAAGAAAAAGGTCACCCTTCTGTTTTCTGTTTCTGACACTGGAGAAGGCATACCTTCGGATTACATCGCGGATATTTTTTCGCCGTTCACGCAGGCGGATACATCAAGGAAGAAACACTTCGGCGGGACAGGACTCGGCCTTTCGATAAGCAAGCGTCTTGTCGAGCTTATGAACGGAAAAATCTGGTGCAAGAGCGAACTCGGTAAAGGGACAACCTTTTTCTTTACCGTTGATTTGGATACGGTTGACACGCAGGAAAAATCAAGGGAAGAGGCGAGCAGGCAGTTTGACTATGAAAACGTTGCAAAGGAATTTCCGCACGACATTCTTCTTGTCGAAGATAATCCGATAAATCAGAAGGTAGCGCAGAGAATCCTGAAAAAGTTCGGTTACAGCATCGATATCTCCTGCAACGGTGTTGAAGCCCTTAACGTTCTCCGGGAAAAGAAATACGATATAATATTCATGGACATACAGATGCCCGAAATGGACGGGCTCGAAGCCACGAGAAAAATCAGGGAAATTTACGGAGAAAACGCGCCCCATATTATAGCAATGACAGCCGCGGTAATGAAAGGCGACAAGGAACGCTGCCTTGAAGCGGGAATGATAGATTACATTCCCAAGCCCGTCGTTCCGGAGGTCGTCCTTAGTGCGCTTAAAAAGTACAGCCGGCCCTTATAACGCATAAACAGCAGTTTTTTGCCCGTTATCGCCAATTATTGTCTGTTATTTCAACCCCGAATTATTTAGTTTATACATTATTATTACCTCATCAAATTGAATCATTATGGACATTACAAAAATTAAACCTACTGAATTTAAGATTGGACCTCGCAGGGGTCAGTATTATGACGTAAACGACATAATTAAATCGTTCTCTCCGCTGCAGAAAGAAGAAGCGGCGAAATTCGAAAAACTTGACCTTATATACAGAACACTTTGCGGCGTGCTTTATAATTTTGTGCCTACAAGCGGACATCCGGGCGGCTCGATCTCATCCGGAAGATTCGTTCAGTCAGTTATATACAAGACCGCCGATTATGATTTCGGCAATCCTTCGCAGGATGCAAACGACATGGTTGTTTATGCCGCAGGCCACAAGGCAATGGGTTTGTATGCAATGTATGCATTAAGAAACGAGCTGATGAGAGCGTTTATGAAAGCCGAACTGCCGGATGAAAAGAGCCAGCTCAGGTTTGAAGACCTGCTCGGTTTCAGGAGAAATCCCACAAACGATACACCGCTTTTCAAACAGTTTAAGTCTAAAGCGCTCGACGGACATCCGACTCCCGCGACGCCTTTCGTGAAAGTCGCAACCGGCGCGAGCGGCGTCGGCGTTCCCTCTTCTTTCGGTCTTGCGCTCGGCGCGCTTGATTATTTCGGCGACAATGCGCCGAAAGTCCACGTCGTAGAAGGCGAAGGCGGAATGACTCCGGGACGCGTTTCGGAAGCGATGGCAGCCGCATCGGCGATGAGGCTTCACAATATTATAATGCACATCGACTTTAACCAGGCGTCAATAGACAGCAACAGGGTGTGCCGCGACGGCGAGCTCAAAGGCGATTACGTTCAGTGGAACCCGCTCGAACTCGCGTACCTGCACGACTTCAACATAATATACGTCGACGACGGCAAAGACTTCGCGAAAGTTGCCGCCGCGCAGTTATTCGCAAAACAGCTGAGCAATAAAATGCCGACTGCGATAATGTACAGAACCGTAAAAGGCTGGAAATACGGAATCGAAGGAAAAGGCTCGCACGGCGCAGGCCATAAATTCTGCTCGCCCGAATATTACGCGTTCCTTTCCGAATTCGAAAAAGCTTTCGGCGTTACGTTCCCCGTGTATGAAGCGAAACCCACAGACGTTCTCAAGAACGAATTCGGAGCGATGGTTCCGCAGTACGACGGCGACTGGAACAGAATCAACATGGAAAAGAATTACTGGGATACGCTTCTTATAATAAGAGATGTGATAGAAAAAAACGCCGACCTGAAATTCTTCGCGGATTCGGTGAAGGAAGCAAAGACAAGACTTGCCGCAATCGGAAGAAAGCCCCGCGAGAACCATGCGCAGCTCGAAAAGTTCTATACCGACAATACTATTTCGGAAAAAACCGCGCCGGAAGAACTTAAAATCGTACCGGGTTCGACAACGACATTAAGGGCGGTTCTCGGTTCATCGCTCGGTTATCTGAATAAAAAGACCAACGGCGGTTTCATGGGCGTTGCAGCCGACCTTCTTGGCTCAACAAGCGTCAACCTCGTCGGCGAAGGTTTCCAGAACGGTTTCTATGACGCAGTCGATAACTTCGACTCGAGAATTCTTGCTATAGGCGGTATCTGCGAAGACGCTATGGGCGCCATGATGGCGGGACTCGGAGCTTTTGGAAAGAACATAGGCGTCAGCTCGTCATACGGCGCGTTCATTTCGGCGATGGAGCATACAGACGCAAGGCTTCACGGCATCGGCGAACAGAGCAAGGTGGAACACTTCGGCGGACATTATAACACATGGATCCTTATCAACGCTCACGCCGGACTTAAGACAGGCGAAGACGGTCCGACGCATGCCGACCCGCAGTGCCTGCAGCTGCTTCAGGGCAACTTCCCGTCGGGAATAATCGTAACGCTTACTCCGTGGGAACCGGGCGAAGTATGGAACCTCGTAGTAGCAGGTCTTAGAAAACGCCCGGCGGTTCTTTCTCCGTTCGTTACAAGACCCAACGAAAAGATAGTCGACAGGGCCGCGCTTAATCTCGCGCCCGCAAGCGAATCGGTAAAAGGTCTTTACGCGCTGAGGAAAGCCGATCCGAAACAGAAACTCGACGGCAGCATCGTCCTTCAGGAAAGCGGCGTGACACTCGAGTTTGTTATGAAGGTTCTTCCGAGACTCGACAAGGAAGGATACAACGTCAACGTGTTCTACGTTTCAAGCGCCGAACTTTTCGAAATGCTCCCGCAAAAGGAACAGGACGAGATCTATCCGAGCTCGATAGCGGAAACGGCGATGGGCATAACGGGATTCACGCTTCCCACTATGCGCAGGTGGATTACAAGCTATGAAGGAAGAAGAACAATCCTTCATCCTTTCCGCAAAGGCGGTTTCCTCGGAAGCGGCACGGCTGAAAGCGTTCTTCACCAGGCAGGACTCGACGGCGATGGAATATACAATGAAGTGATCGCTTATCTGAAGAAGAAAAAATAATAAGAAACAGAATAGTTTATATTATTTATCATAACAAAAGGGGCTTACAGCCCCTTTTGCATTTGTATACATCAACCAACTTTTATCTCGTGCCCAAACCGAAGGTTCGCTTTTATAAGTCCTCTTTGGGCACGCTGTTAATATATTTCGTGGTTCCCAAAGAGGACTTTGGGAACCAGATTGAGAAGATACAAATTCTAAATCTATTGCCCCTCGCCTTCAGCCAGAGGTAACGAAAATTATCTTTATCACCCCTTCGACCACAATCCCACTAAATTATTGTCGATATCCCTGAACAGCGCGAAATATCCTGCGGTGTCGCTTATCTTGGTTTTCGGAGTTTCCGTCTTACCGCCGTTTTCGTCTATCTTCTTCAGAAGTCCTTCTATGTCATCTGTTTCAATGTAAAGAATGACAGCGCCGCCGTCATGTTCGGGTTTACTTTTCTTCATGAAGCCTCCGCCTATGGAGCCTTCGCCTGTAAAAATATTCCAGTAGTGCCCGCTGGAACTCTGCGACAGTTTGAACTCCCACCCGAAAACGCTGCCGTAAAACGATTTGGCTTTTTCAATATCGTGTACGTGGATTTCAAACCATCCTATTGGATTTCCGCCTGCCATTATATTCTCCTTTCGTGTTTTATTCTCATAAAAGATATGAAGTTTATTTCTGTAATTCCATAGCAGAATCGTGGTTTTTGACTAAAAATATAAAAAAAAATTCTTTGCCGGATGTTGCACTTTGTTTTTATTAAAACTATATTTATTCTGAAAATAAATTGTTTATTTGCTTTAAGATGTTGTTTCGCTGCTAAGGAAATAAATTCCGTAACTCTTATTGCTGCTGTTTAATCTCGCTTTTCCTCAGGTTCGCCGAAAACTTCAAAGTTCAAATAACCAGATTTCATTTTCGGGTAGTTAAATCTTTAAAAATTCTTGAAAGGAACAAAAATGGAAAAAGGTACTGTCAAGTGGTTCAATTCTTCAAAGGGCTTCGGCTTCATCACAGTCGCCGGAAAAAAAGATGTCTTTGTGCACTACAAGGCGATTACCGGAGAAGGGTATAAAACTCTGAACGAAGGAGACACAGTCGAGTTCGATATTGAGGACGGACCCAAAGGACCTCAGGCGGCGAATGTTAAAAAGGTAGGCAACTAGTACTTTAACGGGAAAACGAGAACATGCTAAAAGTTTTTTAACTGCCCCTCCCCGGGGCAGTTTTTTTATTCTGTAAAATAATATCACGCTTCTTTGAATCGCTTTGGAGACTCTGCGCTTTCTCTGTGAGACTCTGTGTAACTGCTCTTGCTCTCTTCTAACTTCTAACTACTAACTACTAACTTCTATTTCTGCGGCTCCATCCCGTACGCCGCCCACTCTTCTCTTGATGGTCCGTATGCTCCGGGCACTTTCAGTCCTGCCTGTCTCATCAGTACCGTCATCTGCGCGCGGTGGTGTATTTCGTGCTTTATAAGCGCGTGACAAAGCAGCC
>CAIKZJ010000111.1 GCA_903831845.1 uncultured Ignavibacteriota bacterium | reverse complement strand
TTCTATTACATGAAGAGCGTTCCGATACTCATTGTTCCCGAATATATCATATTGATTTCTCTAATAACCCTGGCTCTCGTATTTCTGGCGACGATAATTCCGTCATTCCTCGCTTCTAAATTCGATCCTGTAAAATCACTTAGGTTCAACTGATGCAGCTCAACAAGAATAAAGCGAAGATAGGAATGATGTTCGACCAGATAGCGGAACGCTACGATTTCCTCAATCATTTTTTCACTGCCAATCTCGACAAGCGCTGGAGAAAAAAAATTATAAGGCAGATAAAGTACTTCAACTTTCCTTATGATACGGTCGTCGACCTCGCATCGGGTACGGGCGATATGATGGTTGAACTGCTGAAACTCGGACCTGAAAAAGCGTACTCATTCGACATATCCGAAAAGATGCTCGACGTTCAGCGCGTAAAGATAAAGGACGAGCGTCTGGTGATTGAAGTCGCCGATTCGGAGAACATGCCGGTAGGGGACAACTCGGTCGACATACTCACCATCGGTTTCGGCGTCCGCAATTTCGAGAACCTCGACAAGTCTCTCGATGAAATCCGCCGCGTTCTGAAACCGAAAGGAATACTTATCGTCCTTGAAATGTTCGGAATGAAGAAGCGCAACATTTTATTCGAATTCTATTTCACGCGCATAATGCCAATATTCGGCAAACTCATATCCCGCAGCACATACGCCTACGATTACCTTCATAATTCAGTAATGAAATTCAAGACCGCCGACGAATTCGCCGAACTCGCCGAATCCCGCGGCTTCGCCCTCCGCAACAAAGACAACAACTTCCTCAAGTTCGTATATTCTGTGTACCTGCAGAAGAACTGATCTTTTTCGCCAAGGATCATCACGGATTTAAACGGATATACTTCGTAATTTTTACAGAATCTTTTATGTGCCATTTCTGTATTTCTTTTGTAACTCTGATCAATTAAAAACATCGGAATAAAAATAATACAAATTTATCCGACTATTTTCCTTGCTTTATACACAAAAAAATTAGTATTATTAACGAGATAGTGAAGGGAAATCAAAGCAAGTCCTACTGTAAATCCTGATTATGCCTGCTTTTCCGGTCTTTTACTCCGGAACCCGGCACTATTGTTCCCGCGTCCGAAATAATGCGGATTATTGCATGGGGATAAATTAACAAGGGAGAGAATTTATTTATTCACTATTTATTGCTTTAATTCCTACAGTTATCTGACCGCGGAATCAATACGGTCCAACATATTATCGGGAGTGCTGTCATTCGTTATTAGGGATCAAAGATTAGCGGTTTTGTTTCCGGGGCAGCATCCCGATTTTTTTCTGCGCTGATTAGGCAAAGACTTTTTCAAACTTAATATTTGTGTTATGAGATACAAAAATTTAAAGGGCGAATTTAAAGTTTATGCCGTTACCGGCACCAATGCCGCCGCCTTCGCCATCGACTGCGATAAATCATCAATGAAAAACCTCCTCGGCTTCGCTATCGAAAAAGAATACTACAAGGAGGGTAAGAAAGTTAAAGTGTCCGTCAGCGGGTACAAGGTCTTTAAGGAAACCCTGCCCAATCCGAAACCCGGAGAGTATCATTCGACGTTCGAACATCCCATTCAGTCGTTCACATGGGAGGATTTCGCTTCGTATCCCGGAAAGAAATACAAATACTATTTCACGCCTCTGTACGATAATCCGAAGAACATTTGCAGGGGGAATGTCTTCTCTCTTGAAGTCGAAACCGAACCAGCCTGGAAAGAAAACGACCACAGCGTGTTCTTCAACCGAGGCGTAGCGTCAAGCCAGGCGTATGCAGTGAAATTCGGAAACAAGAAACCTTCGGAAGTCAAAGGCCACGCTGCGTATAAGTGGCTATCAAGAGGACTTGAAGAGGCAATTTACAAATTCATCGCCGACGCGAAAAAAGGAGACGAACTCACGGGCTGCTTCTACGAGTTTCATTACAAGGATGTTCTTCTCGCCCTGAAAGAAGCAGCGAGGAACGGCGTTAAGGTTAATATCATTTACGATGCCAAAGAAAACCAGCCGAAGGTGCCGAAAACGGAAGCAGAAAAATTCGGTTTCCCGAGAAAAGTCAATATGGATTGTATCGAAGAAGCGGGACTTGAAGGGTATAAGAATGTTTACCTGCTTGGCAGGACATTGAATAAAAGTTACATTTGCCATAACAAGTTTCTCGTTCTTGTAAGAAAAGGCAAGCCGGCGAAGGTATGGACGGGCTCGACGAATATTTCCGAAGGCGGCATTTTCGGGCAGACTAACGTCGGTCA
>CAIKZJ010000110.1 GCA_903831845.1 uncultured Ignavibacteriota bacterium | reverse complement strand
GGAATACTTTTCAGAATTCCATCTATTATTTCATGCTGCTTTTCAAGGGACCGGCCGCGGATTTCCATTTCCATTATTTTCTCGTTGTCCTTTTCCTCCGCGTAATCTTCAAGCAACTTTTCCTTCTTTTTTTCAATATCCCTTAATTTAACGTAGTTTGAAAAGTTTTCCGGCGTTTTGAAGATATCTGTGGATTTACGATCCATCTTGTCGCCTAATCCGGCGATTTCCTGCTTTGCATAATATCGCTGTGTTTCAACCAACTCTTTCACGAGTAATTTTACAAGTTCTTTATCCTCAACATTGCTTAATTCGTTTAATGAATTATCGAGTGCCTTGTATATTTTTGTACCGCTTATTTTTATGTAGTTGTAAAACTCATCCGGGCTTAATATGCGTTCCTCCTGAATGTTCGGATCGTACATTGTTTCACCTGGTTTCGGAGTACTGATAAATGCTGATTTCTTGACAAGGAATTCCCATACATGGTCCTTTTCAACTTTTACCGGGAAGAATATTCCGTCTTTGTGTATCTCCTGAGCAAGCGGATTCAAGGCGGGTTTCATCCCGACAAAACCCGCGACTCCAATATTCCGGAGGAACATTTCCGCGAAGTTATCCGCCGTGTATTCTTTATCGTCAAACATCTGAATTATCTGAGGAATGAACCGCGGCGTTATAATTGAAGAGGCTGTTCGGGTAAGGAATCTTCCAAACCATTTTTCAGCCTTATCCGGATTATTCTCGTCAAATATACTGACAAAATCAAGGAAACCTGAAAGCATGCTTTGCTTTGTGAAACCGCTGATAGTCTGTGCTACAAGTCCGCTTATTATTTTCAGATTGCTTTCATCGTCAATTTTATCTTTCCTGTATTTGTATCCATCCATGATGTAACCGGCAACAAGACACGGGAGGAAGAAAGGCGTATTCATGTACCCTATTCTTCTGCTTCCGATTTTTATAGTGTATTCTTTCCATTTTTCCGCGTAAGAAAGTTGCTTGTTTTTATCCCAATTACCCGTTCCGTTTGCCGTTATATCGAATGTATCATCATCGCTTTCCAGTAACTTTTTAACGAGGAAGTAAAGAGCGCCCATTCCGAGCGTACCGATAATGGCCCGGTATAAATGGATATCGTATTCCCGGCCTTCCAGTCTTTCCCTGCCGCCGCCGTATCCGTATCCATAGAAAGCACGCTTGAATCCGTATGGACTCCAGTTTATAAATTCATTCCCGAGATTCGTAGATATCCGGATGAATGGAAGAAGATACTTCGAGGCGCGGCCGTTCGGATCGCTCTGGAACTTGACAATCGACCTGTAAATACTGCCGCCAACACCCCGCGGTTCATAATTCAATGTATGGAAACTGGCGAATCTTCCCGCCCAATCTTTTATGTTTTCGTCTATATGGCTATCCACAATTTGAAATATGCGTTTATTCCATTCTAAAGAATTCTTTTTCAATCCTTCTTCGGTTGCCTGTATTCTTGCCTGCTCTATATCTGCATCCGAATTATGCAGCATCTGCTCAACTCTTACCGAGAGTTGTTTTCCCTTTAATCCTTCGTCTTTTGCCAATTGGTACGCCGTGCAGCGTTTTTCCATCTCGTTCGACATCCAGTAGAATAAACGGTCCTGAGCGGCCATATTCCGCCCGCTGAATCTTGCCAGTGCCAGTGCGAGCGAAAGCTTCTTGTATTTACCGGTCGTATCCTTTAACTGCTTTACAATCTCGCTGATTCTTTGTGAATGCAGTTTATAGGAGTTTTCCCATTTCCCCTCTCCTTCGAAATCGCCCTCCTTATAGATATACGCCATATCAACAAGCCCCTTCGGCAATCCCATATCGATTATACCCTTTAATGCCTGCCCGTATTTCAGCGGATTCCGTAACAGGAACGCTATGGTAAGTTCCATCGCGTTAAATGTTGTATTCTTCATTGTGGTCTGAATACCCAAAAGAACGGCTCCGTAAAACGTTTCCATCGCCAGTTCGCTTAACTTGAACCCGCGGAGCGAGGCTATATAATTCAGCATTCGCGCGGCCGCTTTTTCCATCTGAATACTGCCTTCAGGCAAGGTCTGTATTTCGTCCGCGTATTTATGTATGGTTTCTATCTCTGCTCCGGTAAGTTCTTTCACCTTCATTTTCTTCTTGATAATCGGCAGATATGTATCCTCGTCCAGTGCTCCGAGATTCGTCAGTTCAAGAATCTGCCTGAGTATGCTTTTCTGTTTCCGGTTGAATGGATTTTTCATCATCCGTTTCAATATCGCTTCTTTCCTGGCCGCGGTCTTTTCTTCGAATTTAGTTTTAAGGCTTTTCTCGAGATTCGCGATTTTATTCAATATTAATTCGGACGGCGTTATTTCGCTCCCGAGTTTATTTAATATTTTTTCCCGTAAACTCATTCCCGTGTAATCAACTACTGTATAATGCTTTTTGACAAGTTCAGTAAGATTAATTTCATCTTCTTTTATCTGCTCATTTATAACCTTATCTACCTGTTTATTGGAAAAAGGATTTTCAAGATAATAATCAAAAAACTCCTGTAAGACTGATAAACTATCATCATCGCCCGCGAAATGGTCCTTTAAGTATTCCTTGGAAAGGTCCCATCCTTTTTCCATGCTTGTTGTCATGTTCATGCCTTCAGCGATATCTTTCAAAACTTCTCGCTTTATCATTTCAACTTTCGGCGGTATCAGATTGTTTTCATCCGAGATATTAACGAGTGTTTTTACTAATCTGTTGATTAAGAGTTTTAACTCATCCGGCGT
>CAIKZJ010000109.1 GCA_903831845.1 uncultured Ignavibacteriota bacterium | reverse complement strand
TCGGCGTCGCCGTTCTTCTTGTCGGGGTCTTTCGCTCTGGAAAGCGGAACGTAGTCCGTGATGTTCGAAGGCGCGATAACCACGCCGGACGCGTGTATTGACGAATTCTTGTTAAGGTTCTCGAGTACGGTCGAATACTCGAACATTTTCTTTCTTTCCTGTTTCTGCGCCTCGTTGCCCGCGATGAAGTAGTTCTTGAAATCGGGCACTTCCTTTACGCAGTCGGCTAAGGGTTTTACCTTTCCGAAAACTATCGGTATGAACTTTGTCAGCTTGTTTATCTCATCGAACGGGAAATTCAGGACTCTTCCGACGTCCTTTAGTACACCGCGCGGAGCGAGTTTGTTGAACGTAATTATTTGAGCGACCGAATCTTCACCGTATTTTTCTTTTGCGTACTGTATTACCTCGTCGCGGCGGTCGTCCTGAAAATCTATATCGATATCAGGCATGGATATACGCTCGGGATTGAGAAACCTTTCGAAGAGCAGGTTATAGTCGAGTGGGTTTACGTTCGTAATGCCCATGCAGTAACAGACGAGACTTCCCGCTGCGCTGCCTCTTCCCGGACCGACAAGAATGCCGCGGTCTTTCGCGGACTGTATGAAGTCGGCAACGATGAGGAAGTATCCGGAGAACTCCATCTTCTTAATGACGCCCAGTTCGTACTCGAGGCGTTCTTCAACCTCGGGAGTGACTTCCTTGATACGCTTATGAATTCCTTCGTAGGCGAGTTTCTTCAAGTAATCGTCGAGAGTGCTGACGCCGGAATCCTTCGGAATCGGGAAATTCGGCATGTGGTTCGTCTTCGTGTCGAGTTCAAGGTTGCATTTTTCCGCGACTTCAAGCGTAGATTTTATCGCTTCGGGAAAATCCCTGAACAGCGTGGTCATTTCCTTCGCCGTCTTGAAATAAATCTGGTCGGTGCCGTATCTCAGATCATTGACGATATCGCGCATGTCGCCGTTACGGTTCTGCTTCGAGCTTATGTGAAGATAAATATTATGCGCTACGGCGTGTTCCTTTTTTATGTAGTGGACGTCGTTCGTTGCGATGAGTTTAAGCCCGAACTCCTTTGCCAGCACGGGCATCGCCTTGAGCACCTTCTTCTCGATTTCAATCGTCAGGGGGTTTTGAATCTCAAGATAAAAGTCCTCTCCGAATATGTCCTTGTAAATTCCGGTCATCTGCCTTGCCTTTGACATGTCGTTGCGAACGATGTAGCAGGAAATCACTCCGCCCGCGCAGGCGGAAAGCGCGACTATGCCTTCGCGGTACTGATTCAGCACCTCAAGGTCTATTCGCGGCTTGTAATAAAACCCCTCCATGTGTCCGATAGAGTTGAGTTTCATCAGGTTTCTGTATCCCGTCTCGTTCTTCGCGAGAAGGATAAGATGCGCGTAGTTTATGTTGGCGACGGAAAGGCCGTCGGAATTTTCAGTGTCAATGATATCGGCAGTCGCGCCGACAGTTTCAATCTTCTTTCCCTTGTCGAAGCGCGAAGAGCCCTGCGCCACATACGCCTCGAAACCGATGATGGGCTTTATGCCCTTACTGCGGCACTTGTTGTAGAATTCCATCGCTCCGTACATCACGCCATGGTCGGTGAGAGCGACCGCGCTCATCTTGTTCTCGGCGGCGGCGTTAACAAGCCCGTCGACGGTGCAAATGGCATCGAGCAATGAATAGTGCGTATGGTT
>CAIKZJ010000108.1 GCA_903831845.1 uncultured Ignavibacteriota bacterium | reverse complement strand
GATTGAATAACACTCGGAAGAAATTAAAATGAGTGCAGAGCATTCTGAATCTTTCTTTAAGCGAAGCAATCGTGTTTTTCCTTGAGAACCCGCCAATCTGAAACCTCGAAAGCACGAGATGTGTATTAACGACCTTCGAACTTTGTTTCAGAATTTTAATCGTCCAGTCTATATCTGAAATATACCTGTATTTCAGGTCGTAATCCGGACAGAGGCTCTTCCTGGCAATCAACGACTGGTGAACCACCACCATGCCGTTAATCATTTTTTTCCAGGTAAGTTTTTCGGGCGGGGTTTTGAGGGTTTTCCTGCCGTAACTCGTGCCGTCGGAATCAATCATTTCCGTATCGCCGTAATAAACGTCTCCGTCCTTGACTTCCTTAAATACTTCTGACAGAATCCTGGGATGCGCGGGTTCGTCGCCTGCGTTCATGAACCAGACATAATCGCCCGACGCAAGTTTCATACCCTTGTTCATCGCGTCGTAAATGCCTTTGTCCTTTTCGCTTAAATACTTTGATATGAAACCTGAATTTTCTTTTATGATATCGAGAGTGCCGTCGGTAGAGCCGCCGTCGATGACAACGTATTCGAGATTGTCGTAATTCAAAGCGCGGACGCATTCCAGGGTCTTTTTGAAATTATCCCTGTTGTTATAAACAACGGTTATTACCGATATTTTGGGGTTTGAGTTCAGAATATTTATTTAGCGCAAATTAACTAATATATTGATTTAATTTAACCGAATAAAAAATCCGCGGTTACGTACCGCGGATTCATCGAAAAACGAAAGAATATAAACTTTATTTCACGAGCACCATTTTTTTCACAGAAACATATTTATCGGACACGAATCTATAATAATATATTCCGCTTGAAAGGCCTGAACCATCGAACGCAACCTCATAAGTCCCCGGATTCAGGTTTTGATTTATAAGGATATGAACATTTCTTCCTGAAACGTCGAAGACAGCAAGGTTGACACGTGTATTTTCGGGCAGATCAAATTTAATTTTCGTTTCGGGATTAAACGGATTCGGATAATTTACGTAAAGGAAGTATTTATCCGGTATCGCGCTGCCGATTTGATTAATTCCGGTGACAGTGGTCGTGAAATTCCACACAACGGACCAGGGCCCTGTTCCGTTCGCATTGGTAGCATTCACGCGCCAATAATAAGTGGTTGCCGGAATTAGTTTGCCTGAAGGTACAACATAATAATTATTCGGCGTGACGGATTCGTCAACAATATTTGCGAATGAAGAGGAAAGCGAAACCTGGACTCTGAAACCCGTTATGCCTCCCATCATCCCCCAGTACAGAGTAGGAGTAAGCGCAACTCCGCTTGTGTTGTTTGCGGGAGATATCAATGACGGCGCAGCGGGATACATAACTGTTCTGAAGTACCAAACGGCGGACCATGGACCGGTGCCATAAGCATTCGTCGCCCTCACCCGCCAGTAATAAGTTGTCGAATGAACCAGTTTTCCGGATGGAGGAAGGTACTGGTTAGTAGCCGTTGTGGCTGAATCCACAATATTCAGGAAATCCGATGATGTCGAGATCTGAATTTTGTAACTCGTCACCCCGGTTATATGATACCAAACGAAAGCTGTGGATGTGCTCACTTCGTTTGAACCGTTTGTCGGTGAGACGAGAGTAGGCGCGGGAGGCGGGGTATAACCGTTCCTGAAAACAAGTATGTTATTCAAATCCGTATTGGGAACTACCAGGTCAAGGACATTATCCCCGTCTACGTCTATAAGCGCGATACGTCTCGGACCGGTAGTCGTGCTTGTAGAGTTCAACAGTGAATAGTTCCCCACTCCGTCATTAAGGAGGAATGAAACGCCGAGAGCATTGTTGGAATAAGCGAGGTCAAGATCGCCATCGCCGTCAAGATCGCCTGTTGCAAGAGACACACCTGTGGCTCCGCAAGAAGGCGCGGGAAAAGAGGTAAACGTACCGCTGCCGTTATTTTTATAAATGCTCAGAAGCGTGGTTCCGTTATTCGCAACAATCATATCGAGATCGTGGTCGTTATCTATATCCGCCAGTACGACGCTGTGGGGATGGATATAAACCGAATATATATTCTGCGAAAAAATATTTCCGTTACCGTCGTTATTCAAAACCGTTAAAGTCCCCGCATTCCAGGAAGTTACTGCAAGATCGAGGTCGCCGTCGTTATTCACATCTCCGTAGTCTACGCAAACGGGACCTGTATCAACAGTATACAAAACGGGGTATGAAAACCCGCCGGTTCCGTTATTTTTATACACCCCAACAGTACCGGACAGATAATTCGCGACAGCAAGATCAAGGTCGCCGTCGCCGTCAAGGTCGCAGGTTGTTATCGAGAATGGTCCGCCCGGATTATCGATTGTAGTTATAAGTGAAAAATTTCCCAGTCCGTCGTTCGCGAGAATATTAATAGTATTTGCTGTATGATTTATTACGGCAAGGTCAAGGTCGCCGTCCATATCGAAATCACCCGAGACAGCAAGACGCGGTTGGGTTCCTGTTGTCAAGGTCTGTGTAACGCTGAAACTTCCGGAGCCGTTGTTTTTTATAATTGAGGCCGAACCGGAATTCAGATTCGTAACGGCAAAATCCATTTTCCCGTCGTGATTGAAATCCCCCGGAGACGCGCACTCGGGCGCTCCCCCTGCGGTAATGACCGCATACTGCGAAAAAGTCATCGGACCCGGGGCTGAATTGGCTGTAAAGGTATAAACAAAAGGAGTTACTGATGTTCCGCCGGATGTCTTAACCGCGCTCGTGATGCTCACGCTGATTAATTCATTGGGTTTAAAGTTTCCCGTGCAACTCAAAGTTGCTATGTGTGAAGGCTCCGTATAGCCGACCCCAAATGCAAGCAGACCTGTTTGCATGCCGTAGATCTCAATACCTGTCGATAATGTGGAAAAACTCATGCTTTGCGAAAAATATATCCGGATGTATGATGTTCTGGATACATTGATCGCGTTCTGGCCGGGATTAAGGCTGTCTATGTAAGGATTTATTGACCTGGGTTCTGCCTGCGATACAGAGACAAACAAGATAAGCAGGAGGAAAAGTAATGAAACGTTTTTCATATACACCTCCGTGTGTAGTGTTAGGGAAATAATTAAAATAAATTATCTGTAATAAACCTGTATTACAAGTATAAATTTTATTATTATTATCGAGTCAATAATATTCCGGCATATACAGACCGGATTATCAAACTTAAGTCTTATTTAATCTTCAGCGCGAGATGGAAATAATTGTTAACCGCGCCGAGAATCTCATAATCAATCATATAGGAACTGAAGAAATCCGTAAATGCCCTGAACTCATGAAGCGGAACGTTGAATTCATCGAATATAATTACGTCGTCCTTATTCAGGAAACCGGCAATAGACGTCAGAACGAACAAAGTTGATGAATAAAGGTCCGCGTCCATGTTTATTACTTTTCTCCGTCCGGGCACATAAGTTTTGAGAAAACCGGGAAGAGTTTTCTGGAAGAGCCCTTCGACAAGCGTGCATCTGTCGTCTTTAAAATCCGGTTTCCTGCCGTCGGAGGAAAATGTGCCTCTTTTAAGCGGTCCCCAGTCTTCGGGTAATCCTGTAAACGTATCAAACCCGAAAAATCTGGATTTCGGGTCAGTGTTGTTCTTCAGCCACCATGACATCGTAAAGCCGTCTGCAACCCCGAATTCAAGATAGTCGATGTCTTTTCCAAGATCTTCCGCACCGAGGATATATTTGTACAGTTCAAACCTTTTGGCAGGATTGAATTTCCCGAGATAAAAATCGTTGTACTTGATATCTTTGTGCGTATGCACCCATTTGGAAAGTCTGGACAGGTATGCGATAAGCGAATACAATCCTGCAAACGGCAGAAAAATCACATGCAATCTTAACCGCAGAAAAATCGCTTTCGACTTCCTTATAAAGTTCAGGAGAAGCATTTCAAATAAGTTATTTTTATTACAAAAAAATTCTTAAAAAACTGTATAATATTGATTTAAGACCTTATAAAATATAGTCAAATATTTGTCCAAAATAAAAAGATGCCGTATTTCCTGAATACGGCATCTTAAAAATCGTTTTCACTGACAGGTTATTTCATTAATATCATTTTCTTCGTAAGCATGAATTCGCCTGCAAGAATTTTATAGAAATACACACCGCTTGTAAGGTTAAGTTCGGACGCATTTAATGTATACTTATAAACCCCTGCATTCCTGAAACCAGAAAACAGGTCTCTTATTTCGGTGCCGCGGGCGTCATAAAGCTTCAAAGAAATATACCCGGATTTGGGAATGCTGAAATCGAACGAAGTTGAGGGATTGAACGGAT
>CAIKZJ010000107.1 GCA_903831845.1 uncultured Ignavibacteriota bacterium | reverse complement strand
TATTGACAGATAATAGAAATGCACGGAAGCCGGTCTTATACTTCACCATTTAAATAACATTTACACTGGAATTATTTTGAGAAAAAATCTATTATATCTTGAAAGTCTGTATAAACTAATACCCTGATTATGAAGAATTTTATCGCGTTTATATTTGTATTTTTCGCAATTTATAGCATATCTTTTTCTGCCCCGAGGGACACATCCGTGTCTTTTTCTCTGAACAATGACGGCAAAAAGGATAATATCAAACTTATTTTCGACGAAGATAACCTGCGCATGGAACTTAAAGTGAACAGTTCAGCCTTTGCATATGACGCTGTCTCCTCAGGAGATTTTTATCTTAACATCGTCAAATCGACGGACGGAAAAAACCTTTTGATGGTAACTTCACCAGATTATTACGGATTCCTTTCCGTCGTCTTCGCATATAACGGCAAGATTGACAGCCTCGGCGAGTTATTTTCACTCGATCTCCCGGAAATCTCCTCCGGCACTGTAAAGGCGAATCACTGGCTTGGATTCTGGAGCGCCGATGTCGAATACATTCTTACCGGGAAAGACGTCAGCATAAAATACAGGGATGAATATATCATGCCCGATTTCCTTAAAGAGCATATTAAGACAACCACAGAAAAAATATTCCTTCACTCTTCAAAAATGATAAACGCTAAAGGTCTGTACGAGGTGCCCAAAGGAGTCAGAATCGAGTTCCTGAAAGCGGATATCAGGAATAAGTGCACTGAACCTGATTCGTGGTATGAAGGCTGCAACTGGTACCTCATCAGGACTTCGACAGGAACAGAAGGATGGATAATGATGAAGGATTTCAGCGATAAGATCGAGGGTATTCCCTGGGCAGGATAAAACAAATATTTTTAAAATAAAAAATGCCTCTCATTGAGAGGCATTTTTGTTATATAAATAAACTTATCTTACGGAATAAACACCGCGCATGCGACTACCGTCGTCCAGAGTCCGTTCTTGTCGCCTTCCGCCGACTGTGTAACGTTAAATGTCTTGAAGATCTTTCCGCTCTGCTTGTAAACCTGTTCCCTCTCGTTCCAGGCCGTTTCCGAATCGAACTCAACACCGAGAGTCGTCGCGAGCATAGTCGCTGCCAGGTCTTCCGCGTATTCGCCCGAAACTTTTTCCGTCTCGCCGAAAGGATGATGTTCAGAAATATAGCCGTAATGACTGTCGTCCGACGGAAGAGCGACGCCGATAGAGGTCGCTATCAGTCTATTCGGCTCGTTCGTGAAATTCCTCGCCATTACGCAGTATGTGATCTCGCCGGGCTTCAGTATTTCCATCCCCTGCTCGCGTGTTATCCTCTTGCAACCCGGAGGATATATACTCGATACCATCACTAAATTGAGTTTCTCAATGCCGGCCTGGCGGAGAGCCAGTTCGAATGATTGTAAGTAGTCTTTGTGCCTTCCGACACCTTTCGTGAAAAACATTTTTGATGGCTGAAACATACCACCCTCCTTCCTGCAATTTTCAAATGTTACAAACTTATAAAAAAATTAGATAAAATATAACTAACTAATTTTTACTTTTAAAAATTTCCTCTTGCCTACTTTTAAAACGAATTCTTTTGTATAATCGGGCACGAAGTTAACATCCGACACCTTTTCGCCGTCAATCGTCACGCCGCCCTGTTCAATAAGCCTCCTTGCCGCAGCGTTTGAATCCGCCATCTTGTTAGCTGTTATGAGGTTTATCAGTTTCGTCTCTTTGTCGTTTATTACAATCTCGGGAATCTCGTCCGGAACCTCTTTCTTTATGAAAATCTTGTCGAATTCCTCAATTGCATCGTTCGCCGTCTTTTCGTCGTAATACAGTTTCACGAGCTCGAAACCCAGCTTTCTCTTAAGGTTTCTGGGATTTGTCTCGGGCTTTTCGAGTTCAGCATTTATGTCAGCGAGTTCCTTAGTGCTTAGCCTGGTTCCGAGAGTGTAATACTTCATTATTAAAACATCGGGTATGCTCATCGTTTTTCCGAATATGTTCTTCGGCTCCTCTGAAATGCCGATGTAATTGTTCAGTGACTTGCTCATCTTTTCCGAACCGTCGGTTCCTTCAAGCAAAGGCATAAGCATCACTACCTGCGGTTCCTTGCCGAATCTCTTCTGCATGTCGCGCCCCACAAGATTGTTGAACTTCTGGTCGGTGCCTCCCAATTCGACGTCCGCGTTTATGGCGTAAGAATCGTATCCCTGCATTATCGGATAAAGAAGCTCGTGCATCGATATCTCAACCTGGTCGCGCATCCTGTTCGTAAAATCATCCCTTTCAAGAATCCTCTGTACTGTGAATTTTCCGAGTATTCCGATAAGGTCGTGAAGGCTTATCTTGCTCAGCCATTCAGAATTATAAACTATCTTGGTCTTTTCCTTGTCGAGAATCCTGGACGCCTGCTCGAAATATGATTTCCCGTTCTCTCTCGTTTCCTCGAATGTAAGCTGCGGCCTTGTCTTCTTCTTGCCCGAGGGGTCCCCTATCATTCCCGTGAAATCACCGACGATAAGAATCGCCGTGTGCCCCATGTCCTGGAATTCGCGGAGTTTGTTGAGAACGACCGCGTGGCCTATGTGAAGGTCGGGAACCGAGGGATCGCAGCCGAGCTTAACGTTCATCGGCTTCTTTTCCTTTATCGCTTTCTCAATTTTTCTTACCAGTTCTTCTTCCGGAATAATCTCAACGGTTCCCTTCTTAAGAACGTCCATTTGTTCGTTTAACGGTGCAAACATATCAGTAATTTTTTAATTTCCTTTCTGTCTCTCTCTTTTTTACGGATTCCCGCTTGTCATAAAGTTTCTTGCCCCGCGCAACCGCCATCTCGACCTTTATAAGCGAATTTTTGAAATAAATCTTCGTGGCTATAAGCGTCAGCCCTTTTTCTTCGAGCGCCGATTTAATCTTCTTCAGCTCCCTCCGGCTCATCAGAAGCTTCCTCTTTCTGAGCGGGTCGTGATTGTTCAGGTTTCCGAATTTGTATTCGCTTATATGAGCGTTTACGAGCCACAGTTCATCCTTTATAAACTTGCCGTAGCCTTCGGTGAGGTTTACTTTCGAATCGCGCAGCGATTTCACTTCCGTGCCTTTCAGCACGATCCCCGCCTCAATACGGCTAACTATCTCGTATTGGAAATTAGCCTTACGGTTTGTGGCTATAATCTTTATTTTATCGGTATCTGTCAAATTAACTTAAACGTTAAAATTATTTAATAACCAAAGTAAAATCAATTTAATAATAAATGAAAGTCAAGATATTCCCTGTAAACCCGTTTCAGATGAATTCATACGTGTATTACTGCGAAAATACCGGAGAAGGCATGATAATCGACCCGGGTTTCTATACAAAATACGAGCAGGATGATCTTATCGGTTTTCTTAACTCACATAAAATTAGAATCAAATACATAGTAAACACTCACGGCCACATCGACCACGTCCTCGGTAACGCATTTGCCGTCGAACAGTTCAGAGTCCCGAATTATATTCACAGGGATGATCTTTTCCTGTACGAACGCGCCGAACATCAGGGATTGCTTTACGGAATTCAGGTCAGCAAAATGCCGCCCGTATCTGATTTCATAAACGAGAACAACACTTTCCGGCTTGGAAACAATGAAATAAAAGTCCTGCATACTCCGGGACATTCACCCGGCGGAATCTGCCTATGCGACCGCGCCGAAAAAGTAATCTTCTGCGGTGACCTTATCTTCCGGCTTTCAATCGGCAGAACCGACCTGCCTGGCGGCGATTACGACACGATTATAAATACTATAAAAGAAAAAATATTCGGAATTTTCGATGACGATTACACGCTGCTTCCCGGCCATATGGAAAGCACTACGGTTGGGTATGAAAGAGAAAACAACCCGTTTCTGAGATAATCAGAACTTGATTTTAAAACTGTCGGCTATCGTTACAACTTCCGTCTTTACATCGTTAACGTTTGTCTTTGCGTCTGCGATAAATCTAAGCATATAGCAGAAATATTCACCCCCGGAATCTGCCGTCGTGGCGTAATAATATATGCGCTCGTGCGAGTCGTTGTCCTTGTAATCGGCCCATTTGCCTTTGTAATTCTCCCCGTTTGTTTCTGTGTATCCGCCGACCTTCTCGGGTATGTTAAGATTGAAATCCTTTTCCAGCGTATAAATGAAATCGTCAAGATTCCTCGCTTCAACAAATTTGAAAGCTATGAGCGAAAGTGTGAGCTTCCCGTCGTTTCTGTCAAAACTGTACGTGATAACGTCTTTCTTGTTTGTCTCTACTGTGCTGCGGGCTGTCCATTTGGCAGGAATATTTATTGAGAATTTATAGTGGTTGTCGGTAACCGTTTTCCCGTTCTGCGCCATCATTGCCGCGGCGGAAAATAGAATTACAAAAAGTATCAGCAGTTTTTTCATTGTCTTATCTTGTGAGTTTTGATTTAAAAATTTGGTATTCATCGGCATAAATGCCTTTCGTCGGATCTGGTTTGATATTATGGTTCTTAAGCTGCTCCTTAACGTTCTCTATCCTGTCCTGCGGCAGAGGATGAGTCGAAAGAAGCCTGTCGAAACCACCTCCGACCGTCCCCTTCTTTTTCTGTTCGGCCAGGATTTTGTCGAAGAAAAACTGTATGCTTCCGGGATAATACTTGGAAGTCATAAGGTATTTTATTGAATAATTGTCCGCTTCCTCCTCGTCGGAACGGCTGTTCGCAAGAAATCCAAGCCCGGTTACGAGATTAGCAACGATCTCTGCAGCCGTGTTCGGATTGCTCCCGAGTATGATGTTCATCAGAAGACTTACGCCGTAATATGAAGTCAGTCTCTGTGTCATGTGCCTTCTTTCAGCATGCGCAATCTCGTGCGCTACTATGCCCGCAAGCGTAGCCTCGTTGTCGATGAATTTCATCAGCCCTGTATACACATACACAAAACCTCCCGGAGTGCAGAACGCGTTTATTATCGTGTCGTTTATTACCTGAAACTTATATGGAAACACTTTTTTATATTCTATCTTGGGAGATGTATTTAGTATGTATCTGCCTATACCCGTGACGTAATCAGTTATTTCGGGTCTGTTTGTAAGCAAAGGATATTCCCTCGGGCTGTTATGAATCTCTTTATCCAGATCCTCCCCGAGTTTTACATCGTCTGATGTCGAGAATAAATTCGCTCCGCAGCTGTAAAAAATGGATACAGATAAAAATATCGCGAGAATGCTCAACGCTGTCATCGCGATTCGCCTGTTGTGTCTCTTCACGTTCTCCATAACTGATTTTTCTTAAAAATATCCATTTTTACATTTTTATACAAGAATAATCTGAATTTGTTCCTTTTCTTCGAAAACAGAAAATTGAATAAGAAAAATGGAGAATGGAATATGCATAATGGAATTGAAGCAATAGGAAATGGCTATAGCCCGACTCGTGCCCAAAGCCCTCTTTGGGCACGCGCAACTATATTTTGCCTCGTTCCTACACTCCTGCGTGGGAACGCGTTGAACAAATCGGTGGCCATCAATGTAAATCCGTGGCAGAAAATTAATATAATTATTTATCTGCGCAAATCTGTCAGTTCTTTGTCATCCCTTTATGTTAAAATGCAAGTCTGCATTAGAGTATAAAAATATATGACAAGTCTTTTATTAGCGGTCATTACGTCGCCGCAAGTTCTCTAATTATGTCTTTTTTATATCGGG
>CAIKZJ010000106.1 GCA_903831845.1 uncultured Ignavibacteriota bacterium | reverse complement strand
TTACGGATGCATAAATATGGATATGATAGCATGGGACGGGAATAATGACGGGCTTATCAGGATAATGACATCGGAAGGATGCGATATACTTGCGGATATGCTTATCAGGTCATACCAGCTTTATAACCTTAACCTCACTCCCCTGAAGTCTTACAACACAGCGGGTTCGGACCACATCGGGTTCTGGCAGCATAACATAGGAGCTATTTCCTCAATTGAGCCGGCAGCCGATTTCCACCCGTATTATCACTCTATGGGGGATGTGTTCAGTCTGCTTAACATGAGTTTCTTCCAGAGGAATGCGCGCTCGAATCTTGCAACGGTTATGTCGATAGCTGACGAACTGGTGTATTTTATTACGCACACACCGCTACAGTCCTCGAGCGATTCAACCGATATTGTGGCGGAGGCTTATCTGATTTTCGGAGCTCCCGTTGCAGTCGGCCAGTACGCGCCGAGGCTTTATTACAGAACCTCAAACGGTCCGTACTCTTATTTGAACGCGTTCGAGAGAATAGACAACCTTTACAGGTTCAGGATTCCCGGCCAGTCTCCCGGCTCGCAGGTACAGTATTATTTCGCGGCTCAGGATTCGACGGGTGTTTATCTTGCTTCGCTGCCGAACGGGGCTTCGGGACTGAACCCTCCGGGAACCACCCCGCCCCCGCAGGTATTCAGATATTCAGTCTATAAGAATGTGAGCTATTCCTCGTCAAACCAGAAACCGATACTCGACAACCAGTACACAAAAGACACAATATATTTTCCGTACGCAGGAACAATTCAGGATGTAAAACTAACTCTTAATTTAACGCATGCGAATGACGGCGACCTCCTGATTTCATTATTAAAAGACAACAACCAGGTTCACCTCAGCCAGTTCAACGGCACGGGCGGGCAGAATTTTACGGGCACCGTGTTTCATGACACTGCGCTCGTTTCAATAACAGCGGGAACGCCGCCGTATACAGGGCTTTTCAGGCCGCAGCAGGCATTAAGCGGACTGAACAACATACAGTCGCAGGGCTACTGGGTCCTTAGAATTTACGACGCGAGGGCGGGAAGCACGGGTACTCTTTTAAACTGGAGCATCAGCGTGAAATACGCGGGAACGATATCGGTAAAGAATACCGAAGCTCCTGTACCGGAAAAGTTTTCTTTAGGCCAGAATTATCCAAACCCGTTCAACCCGGTAACACGGCTGAAGTTCAGCGTTCCGGAATCGGGAACGGTAAGCATTAAAGTGTATGACCTCCTTGGCCGTGAAGTTGC
Source organism: uncultured Ignavibacteriota bacterium (assembly GCA_903831845.1). Classification (GTDB taxonomy): domain Bacteria; phylum Bacteroidota; class Ignavibacteria; order Tepidaquicellales; family Tepidaquicellaceae; genus CAIKZJ01. Next base: position 4,794 of record CAIKZJ010000106.1, on the reverse strand, counting down.
CGCTCTTGTAAACGAAAGATTAACAGCAGGAGTGTACGAAACGATGTTTGACGGAAGCAGGCTGTCATCGGGAGTATATTTTTACAGGATGTCTGCAGGAGATTTTACAGAGACAAAAAAGATGCTTCTTCTTAAGTAGATTATAAAGCCGTCAGGGCGAAATGCCCTGACGGCTGTTAATTATTTTTCCAACAGCACTTTTATCACTACTTTCTTCACGCCTTCTTCCCTTTCCGCGGAAATCCCCGGCATGTGAAGTTCGCCCGGAAAAAGAATCATAAACATTCCCGCCTCAAGCCTGCAGAACGAAACCGGCGCATCGTAAAAAACGATATCTTTTTCTTTATTGTATCCGGTTTGTATCCTCTGATTATTATACGGAGCAAAACCGATTAACTCGCTTCCTTCAACTACATACTGAATGTCCGTGTATATACTGTGCGCTTCAGGATAGGCGCCGTCCGCGTTCTTTGTCGTGTAATTGTTTATAAGAGCGAATATCTTATCTCCTTCAATATCATGCCGCCCCTCAGGCATTTTTGTTAAATCGGTTTCCCTGAGAAATTTTAACGCCCGCGATATTCTCCCGCTCAGAGGAAAATATAACTCTGAATTTTTTATACTGCCAAATACCATAATTTTTAAAAAGATTAAACAGGGCAGTAATTTACGTTTATTTTTCCGTGGAAACAAATACATTTTCTTATCGTATAAAAATTGTTTCCCTAATCTAATCATCGCAGATGAAACGTTTATCAGCGCTTTTACTTTTTATTCTGGTTTATACCGCGTGCAATTCGCAGCAGACAGAAGAATTAAGTTATGTTACCGAAAAAGTGACGGTTTATGCCGGCCGGTTCGAAATAAAGGCCGACATTCTGTTTCCTCAGAAAGGAAATAATTTTCCCGCCGTGGTCTTCTGCACTGGCAGCGGTCCGACCGACAGAAAAGCAACCATTAAGTATTCAAAAGTAATGAGGCTTTTGATACAAAAAGGATACGCCGTGCTTATTGACGACAAACCCGGTTACGGCGGTTCAAAAGGCGAATTCTCGGGAGACAGCCTGTTCCGGGAAAGAGCTTTGATACTTTGCAAAGAGGTTGAAGCCCTGAAAAACCATCCGAAGATAAATCCCGGCAGAATAGGCGTGTACGGTTCAAGCCAGGCGGGTTATGTCATGTCTTTGGCTCTTCCGGACAATAAGGATGTCTCCTTCGTCATAGCATGGTCATGTCCGGCGATGAACAGCATAGAACAGTCGGCTTATCTCGTGAAGATGCAGGCGCTGTGCGCAGGAAGAAGTTATGCTGACGCGGAGATGATTTATAAATATTACAAACAAAGAGCCGAAGCAAGAACCTATAAAGAGTTCAGGGAAGCCGCAGATTTTCTGAACAGAGATTCCGTTATACTTGAAATCGGATGGGGGTTTGACATGACCGAAGAAGTATTCGAGCCGAAAACCCCGGAATCGGAATCTTATATTAACCCTGTTGACGGACTCGGGAAAATCACAATACCCGCGCTCTTCATCTTCGGAGAAAAAGACACGCAGATAGACCCGGTGCAGGGCGCGGACGCGTTTGATAAATCCTTAAAGGACGCGGGAAACAGGAACTACAGAATAGTTACGGTCAAAGGTGTTGACCATAACATGCGTCTGACAAGAACGGGAAGCCTTAAAGAACAGAAAGAAAACTACAACAAGGAAGGCGGCGCGGTGCTGTCAACGGATTTTCTTGACGCTATCAGTAAATGGCTCGACGAGAGAAAGTAAAAATTAATATGTAACATCTTCCGCAAGCAAATAAATTATCTTAAAAACAGGCAGATAATTTTTCAAAAATTTTTTCTTAAGAAGTAAAATTTTTTTAAAGAAAAGAAATATTTAATAATAATAAGTTTAATAAAACCACTCTCATATAAAATCAATTTTTTTTCGACATCCATTCCGGCTTCAAAATACTGTTTTCCTTTTACATGCGCCGAAAAAAATCCCGCAGAGAATTGAAATGAATTTTATAATGTTTTATAGAATAAGTACAGAATGAACTAAGCACGATAAAAATGCTTATCAACGGAAATCGTGCGCGGGCAAAGAGACGATGCTGATATAAATACATTGTGAAACTATTGAAGGAGAACGGTAATGAAAAAGTTAAAAGGAAACATGTCTGCGGCTATACTTGCCGCGGCGCTTCTTGTAAACTATGCGCTTCTCGCCTACGGCATTACGGCTGTCTTCAGACAGGACAGAACAAATCAATCGCAGCCGCCGGTATCAAATGAAGAAAAAATTCTTGAAAGTGACAACACTTTCGTTCAAAATAACGAAGATCTTCTCGACGCTGATTATAAAAACTTCTACGAAGATCTCAAGCCGTACGGCACGTGGATAGAAGTTAACCTTAAAAACAAATCAACAGAGTCAGGAACAAACCCGGAACAAAAGAATCTTTCTGACGCATTAATTAATGTGCTGGGAATAAAAGACGCGAAGGCCGACGCCAATGTCGGCTGGAGCGTCTTCTTTGTCTGGCAGCCGTCGCCGGGAATGGCGGTCAGCATAGCGGCGGGCGACCCTGCGCCGGCAATGTACGTTCCGTATACGGACGGGCAATGGGTCTATACAGATTACGGATGGTATTTCAGGGCGGGTACGCGGTATGAGGAAATAACGCACCATTACGGACGCTGGGTTTATGTCGTGCCATACGGCTGGATATGGATACCGGGAAACCGCTGGGCTCCGGCCTGGGTGACATGGGATTACGACGACGATTATATCGCCTGGACGCCGGGTTCGCCGGGACTATATTTTGCGGTGAATTACTACGGACTGCCGTACAGGCTTGAACCCGCTTATGTGGTATGCGAGCGCCGGCATTTTCTGGAGCCTTACGTTTACAGATATTCAGGATTTTACCGGGAGCATGATTTCGGGAAAAAATTCCGGGACATGGAATCAAGAAACGGCAATTTATACGCGGGCGGTAAACATTTCGGTTTCGGACCGGACGTAAAGCGGATTGAAAAAGATTACGGAAGAAGAATTGACCCAGTGCGCATAAACACTGTGCACGACCCCGGAAAAGTGAAATACGGAGATAAACAGTTCAGTGTTTATGCTCCGAAATTAAACGGCAAACAAAACTCTAAAATATTCGATAAGTCCGGAAGTGAAAGGGAATTAAAACATAATAACCGGAATTCCCTTTCGTCCGGCACAGAGAAAAAATCCCCGGATAAACAGTACGTTAAAAATTTCAGTAAAGACGGCAGGGATAAATCTTTCAACCGGAAAATTTCACAATCCGGCAGCGATAAGTTCAGCGGGAAGAATAACCGCGGATTCAACAACTTCGGCAAAAATAACGACCGCATAAACAGGGAAAATTACAACCGCAGGAATGACCGGGTAAGCAAGTCTCCGGGCGAAAAAATATTCCGGCAGAAACAGGATAACGGGTACAAACAGAATAATAAGGTTTATTCCGGATACCAAAAAGGAAACGGTAATAAAACGCAGCAAAACTTCGGCAGAAACGAAAACAGAAACAGTTTCAAAGAGCAAAAAGGCGGTCAGAGAGGACACAGATAAATTCCGGACAGGAGTTTAAGGGGAATAACAAAAAAAGAATTAAAAAGGAGAAGAAAAATGAAAAGGACAAATAAATCGCTGTTGCAGATTCTTCTGATTCCGGCAGCGATAGCATTAGCAGTGTTATTCTCGGCGGCGATTCAGGGATGCGGAAACGACAATCCGACGCAGCCTACAGCATCAAATACCGGAACGATGGGATTCAGCTCATACAGCGACGGGAACACACAGGGAAACAACCCTCAAAGCACACTGGTTATTTACGAGGCAAAAGTGATGATTAACGATCTTAAAATTCATCCCGACGGCGATGACAACGAGGAACACGGGGAAAACATCAAGGTGGGACCTTTTGTTATCGACCTGAACCTTGATTCAAAGGTTACACTCGTGACAAATTCGATGATACCTCCGGGCAATTACAGAAAGGTTAAGTTCGAAATTCACAAGCTTCAGCCGAACGACCCGGTTCCTGATCCCGAATTTTCGGACGCTAACGGAAGATATTCGGTGATAGTGAAAGGGAGTTTCAACGGAGTTGATTTCATGTACAAATCGCAGATAACCGCGAACCAGAAGGTGTATCTGCAGAAGGTTCTTGCCGTATCGCCCGTGGCGACGAGCAACATAACGTTCTATGCGAATCCGTTCATGTGGTTTTATGACGAGAACGGCAACCTGCTTGACCCGGCGCTTGCAATTAACAGGGTGAAGATAGACGATAACATAAGAGACAACCTTAAGAACCATATACGGATATTCGTCGACTGCGACCACGACGGGCATCCGGACAACTGACCCTTTACTTAATCAACATAGCCGCCTTCGTTCGATCCGACCACAGAACAGGGCGGCGCCCCTATCCCCGGCGCGGGCAGCCGCGCCGGGGAACCATTTTAAACCCAAATTTTAATTTTAAATGAAGAGCAAAGACGACCCGTAAAAATTACTTCAGCAGAACCATTTTCCGTGTCGCGGCTTTCTCTCCTTCGATATAAAGAGAGTAGAAGTACACTCCGCTTGAAAGACCGCTGCCGTCAAAATCAATTTCATGTTCACCCGGATTCGAATTTTTATCAAGGAGCGTCTGTATTTTCTTTCCGGAAATATCAAAAACCGCAATACTTACATGCGACATTTTTGATATTTTATATTTTATTCTTGATATCGGATTGAACGGGTTCGGGTAATT